>CBINKF010000174.1:0-6434 GCA_966251115.1 uncultured Cellvibrio sp. | reverse complement strand
ATCCTGAATATCGGCGAGCACCTCATCCTCGGGCAGCACTGGCGGTGCTGAATCAAAAGCAGTGTTCTGCTCTATGGTGAGCTGGTACCCGGACAGATGCTCGGGCCCCAGGTCTATCGCTTGCTGCAAATCCGCTTGGGCAGCTTCCAAACTCTGCTGCGGCAAGCCGTGCATTAAATCCAGGTTGAGATTATCGAAGCCAGCCTTGCGCGCGACACCTACAGCGCGCAGCGCCTCTTCGCGACCGTGAGCGCGGCCGAGCAGTTTTAATTGCTGATCGTTAAAACTCTGAATGCCAATAGACAGGCGATTCACACCCGCGGCGCGAAAGCCGGAAAATTTATCCTGCTCAAAGGTGCCGGGATTGGCCTCGAGTGTAATTTCTATATCGGGATCAAAACCGACAATAGTTTCAGCATCTTGAAGAATTTGGCCTATTGCCTTGGCCGACAACATACTGGGTGTGCCGCCGCCAAAAAAAATGCTGGTGAGATTGCGCCCCTGGGCGAGGACTAAATCCTGCTGCAAATCAAAGCGCAGCGCTTTGACATACTCGGCTTCAGGAATATCGTTGTTGGCCTGATGAGAATTAAAATCGCAGTAGGGGCATTTGCGAATGCACCAGGGCACATGAATATAAAGTGCCAGGGGCGGCAGCTGCAGTGCCATTAATCGGCGCTCGCGGATTTAGATGTGGCGGCAAGTTTTTGCAGCAGCTCCTGCATGGCCGCGCCTCGGTGGCTGATGCGATTTTTTTCTTCTTTGCTCAGTTCCGCAGAGGCGCAATTATGGGTGGGCACCCAAAACAATGGATCGTAGCCAAAGCCACCTTCGCCGCGCGGCGCTTCGAGAATTATTCCTTCCCAGGTGCCGTGGCAGAGAATCGGCGTAGGGTCTTCGGCGTGACGCATAAACGCCAGCACTGCATGATAGCGCGCGCTGCGTTGCGCTTGCGGCACGCCAGCTAATTCCTGCAGCAACTTGGCATTGTTGTCGGCGTCTTTGGCGCCAGTGCCGGCATAGCGCGCCGAGTAAATGCCCGGGCGTCCGCTGAGTGCATCTACTTCAATGCCAGAGTCGTCGGCAATTGCCGGCAAGCCGGTTTTGGCGCAGGCAAAGCGCGCTTTTAAAATCGCGTTTTCCACAAAGGTCAGGCCGGTCTCTTCAGCGTTTTCGCTAAAAAAATCTGACTGGGGCAGCACCTCAAAACCGCAGCCGCTGAGCAGCTGCTGGAATTCGCGCAATTTGCCGGCGTTGCCGCTGGCGAGAACAATTTTTTTCATAAGGTTAGTTTTTAAAATTTACTTGTAGAGCGTGCGATTAAAGCTGACCTTCATCGGACGCGCATTTTTATCGGCGCTAATGTCGATATCAAAGTAGAGCAACTCTTCGCTGTTAAATACAAAGGGGGCGAGATAGTAGGTCGCATCGCCTTCTTTAATTTCAATAAATTTGAGCTGCTGTTGGCGCTGCATCAAATCGCGGGTTTTACCGCTGATCTGCGCCGGCAGGCCCAAACTGGTTGCGCCGTTTTCGGTTTTGGTGAGGCTGATATTCACCAGGGCGCGATCCTTGCCGCGCACCAGCTTATAAGCCTGAGCCACCTGCGGTGGAATATCGGTGGAGTTAAACACGTTGTAGTGGACCGTATAAGCACCAAAAGTCTGGCTGGTGCTGATCTCCTTGGTTTGGTCGACTTGCGCCTGGGCGCCGCTGATAACGACAAAAGCTAATAAAAAACCGAACAGGCTTTTCATGATTCATTCCTCTTGCGCAGGTTAAGAACAGGGAGACCCAAGCCCCCTATTTACTCAGGTGGTAAATCGCCGTTTCACCAAAGAGATTGGGCATGGCATCTTTAAGTGCGTGGCTGGATTGCTCGTTAACCACCTGGCGATTGATCACCTTGATCTGCCGCTCGCGGCAGAGAACTTCAAAATCCTTAAAGGTACAAAAGTGGATATTGGGCGTGTCGTACCACTCGTAAGGCAGCAGGTCGGATACCGGCATGCGCCCGCGCGTCGCCAAGTACAGGCGCGCTTTCCAGTGTCCGAAATTGGGGAAGGTGACTATGCACTCTTTGCCCACGCGCAGCATTTCGTCCAACACCTTGTGGGGGAAATGCAGCGTCTGCAGCGCCTGGGTCATGATCACGGTATCAAAGCTTTTATCGGCGAAATTGCCCAGGCCGCGGTCGAGGTTTTGCTCGATCACATTCAGCCCTTTATCGATACAAGTATTGATCTGCGCCGGGTCAATTTCCAGGCCATAGCCTTGCACTTGTTTGTGCTCAATAAGAAATTTAAGCAGGGTGCCATCGCCGCAACCCAGGTCGAGCACGCGGCTGTTACTGTTGATCCAGTGCTGGATTTCATTGAGGTCGATACGCATCAGACTTGCACCCCCGCGAGATAGCGACCGAACACCTGCTGGTAGCGCTGATCCGGCAATAAAAAGGCGTCGTGACCAAAGTTGGATTCGATCTCGGTGTAGGTAACGGCTTTATTGGCGCCAACTAAGGCATCGACAATTTCGCGCGAGCGCTGCGGCGAGAAGCGCCAGTCAGTGCTGAAGGAAATCACCAGAAATTTTGCTTGCGCGCGGCTAAAGGCAGCTACAGGGTCGTCGCCGTATTCGCGCGCCAGGTCGAAGTAATCCAGCGCTTTGGTGATGCGCATATAGGAGTTGGCATCGAAGCTGTTGGCGAAGCTGTCGCCCTGATAGCGCAGGTAGCTTTCTATCTGAAATTCCACCGGCTCGGCCTTACCCAGTTCGAAACTGCCGGAGCGCAGCTCGCGGCCAAATTTTTCGCCCATGGCCGAATCCGACAAATAGGTGATATGGCCGATCATGCGCGCCACCGCCAGGCCGTTTTTGGGCAGGGTGTTGTGCGCCAGATAATCGCCATCCATAAAGTTGGGGTCGCTGGTGATGGCCTTGCGCGCCGCCTCATTAAAGGCGATGTTCTGCGCGGTCAGTTTCATCGCCGAGGCGATAACCACGGCGTGACGCAGCCGTTCGGGGTATTCCAGCGCCCAGCGCATCACCTGCATGCCGCCCAGGCTGCCGCCGATAATCGCCGCCCAGCAGTCTATTCCCAGACGATCGGCCAGGCGCACCTGGGTATTGACCCAATCGCGCACGCGAATCATGGGGAAGTCGGCGCCCCAGGCTTTACCGGTGTCCGGGTTGATGGAGCGTGGGCCGGTGGAGCCGTGGCAGCCGCCGATATTGTTCAGCGCCACCACAAAAAACCTGTTGGTGTCTATGGGTTTGCCCGGGCCTATATAGGCGTCCCACCAGCCGGGGCGCTTGTCGTCCCGGCTGTGGTAGCCGGCGGCGTGGTGATGGCCAGAGAGCGCGTGGCAAATGAGTATGGCATTGCTTTTGGCCGCGTTTAATTCGCCGTAGGTTTCCACCATCAGCTCGTAGCGCGCCAGGGTCTGGCCGCTGGCAAGCAGCAGCGGCTGGTCAAATTCAAATTTTTGCGGGACTACCAAACCCACTGAATCAGCGGGTATTTGCTGTGGCATAACAGCCTCGTGAGATGTGACAACCAATACGAAAACCGCCGGTAGGCGGCGATGCGCAAGTCTAAGGTTGGGAGCAGGCGGCTGCAAGTTATCTGTGTAGGGCAGCCGCGGATAGAAGACCGGGGCTAGTCAGCCCCGGCACAGGCGTTTGTGGCACTAGTTCAATAATTAATTGGAACGCAAGGTGTGGCGCTTGGCCTCAAGTGACACCACGCGCTGTTGCACCGCTACCGCCGGTTCGTATTTCAACTCCGGGTTGAGCGGGTCCTGTAGCAGTTCGGCATAGAGGGGCTCCAGCGCTGCCAAGGCCTGCTTCTGCAACTGCAAGGATGATTGCAAACCGTCCAGCTGCGCTTTGTAGTCGTTGCGCTCGGTCTGTAGTTGGGTCAAACGCAGCATATGGTGTTCAAGCAATTGCTTTTGGTATTGATTGTTGTGAAACAGCGGAGTCAATGCCTCGGCAATCCAGTGGCTGATGTGCTGGTTGAGTTCAGTAAACACATTGCGCACCTCCTGCACCAGGGTGTTGATAAACCGCGTGATCAAGGCACCTTTATGAGTGAGCACGCTGCTCAGTGCCTTGCGGAAACCGTCGGCGCGCTTGTGCAACTGGTTGAGTTGACGTCGCTGTTTTTGGATTTTTAACAGATGGCGCATCAGCAGGTCATCGCTATTGGCACCATTTTCAGGGCGCTCAAATATCGAGGCCACAACCCGGTTGGCGCGTTCGATTTCACGTTCCAGATGCTGGATATTGCTATCGACATTGTCGAAGAAGCCGCCTATAGCGCGCGCCAGGCCGAGTGTGGTCCAGCTCTGCGCCAACTGGTCATTGGCCTCCTGAATTTGTCGCTCCAGCTGTTTGAGGCTGATGGGTGCCAGCAGCATCGACTCTTGCGATTCCAGCAGCCGTTGGCTGGTGCGCAGCGACAGCGCCTGTTTGTGGTATTCGTGGTGGGACTTGCGGATGGTCTCGCGCAATTCCTGCAATTTGTTGGCGACTTCCACCGGTGCCGCCGAGCGCAGTGTCATCAACTCGCCATCAGCTTCGGCAATACGCTTTTTCAGGCCCATATGCGCGCGCAGAATCATATCGTAGCTGTCGCCAATCAGGCGGTGGCCAATGATCTGCTGCTGGTGGCGCAGCACGCATTCGGCAAGCATTTTTTCCAACTGGGGAAAGTTGGAGCGCGCCAGCTGCGCCGGGTTGCGCCCAACTTTAGCGAGCAGGCCCTGCTTGGCCGAGAGCGCTATTACATGCTCGGGCGACATTTCCAGCTGATGGGCGGTGAGTTTGCGCAGACGCACAATGTTCTCGTCTATCTCGGCCTGGCTGCTCAGGTCATCCCAGAGGCTGTCGACCTTGTTGAGCAAGGTGATCACGGCGGTGCAATTCTCTTCGCGCAGCAGTTTGATGTGCTCCTGCCAAATGGCCATATCACTGGCAGTCACTCCGGCATCGGCGGACAGCAAAAACAGAATGGCCTGGGCATCAGGCAGGGTTTTGAGGGTGAGCTCTGGTTCATTGCCCAGGGCGTTAAGGCCGGGGGTATCCACTATGCGCAGGCCCTGGCGCAGCAGTGGGTGGTCCAGGCTGATCAAGGCGTGGCGCCAGGCGGGCACAGACACCAGCCCCTGCTCATCGCGCTCACCCAGCTCCTGGGCATCAAAACCCAGTTTAATAGCTTCCGCCGGCGTCACCTGTTTACTGGTGGATACCTGGTTGATAGCGGCGCGGGTCTGCTCTGAGTCATTGGGGTCAAAGTGGATAGTTACCCAATTTTGCGGGATGCGCTTAAAGCTCTGCAAACTGGTATTGGTACGGCGGGTCTCAATCGGCAGCAAACGCACGCAGTTAACCGCCTGGTGATTGTCCCAGTAAATCTCGGTGGGACACATAGTGGTTCGCCCAGGCTGGGAGGGCAGCAGGCGGCGGCCGCCGTTGGTGTAGAGCAGCGCGTTGATCAGCTCGGTTTTGCCGCGCGAAAACTCGCCCACGCAGGCGATGGTGAAGCTCTCGCCGCGCAGCAATTTACGCGCTCGCTCCAGGGTGGAGGTCATGGCCTCGGGCAGCACCCCCTGGTTCTGCGCCCAGTGCTCAAAGCGCGCCAGGCGCTCATCCAGCTGGCGGCGCCATTGATGATAATGATTCATTTGGCGATGGAGAGATTTAACGTCCATAGCGGCTACCTGTTTGCGCCCATTAAGTGCTGGTTATTATTGATTTGTCGCTTTTTATGTCATAACTCTAGGAAATATAAATACCCAGGTTAAATAATCGTTGATAAGGCCCCATTAAAGCCCAAAAGCCTTCTGCTGACCAGATGTTGAGCAATAAACGGTTAAGTCACCCGCCTTAACGGCTCATGCCGGCGCCAAAATCATTGTTTTCACCCCAAAAAAAAGCCCCCTCAAAGAGGGGGCCAGCTTCTCTGGAGGCCGGATTTGTTCCGGCTAGTCTTGAAATGCCTGTTTTTAAGCTGACAGCTACTGGTTAAATTGTTGCCAGGGAGTATCCACCGCGCCCACTGCCTGGCCGATGGTGAAGGAGTATTTCACCAGCGTGCCCTGGGGCAGGTCGGTCAGGGTGTAAGTATTGCTGTTATCGGCGTTGTGGATCATGCGCACATTCATTTGCCCCCCGTTGTCCAGGGTGTAGTGAATATCCACCCAGGGCGCGTTGTTAGCGTAAAACTTCACACTGGTGCTGCTCAGTTTGGTGAAGCCGTAAGCCTGGGCAACAGAAGATGAAGAGCTGCTGCTCGCCACCGATGAACTGGACGAGCTGCTGGCTACCGAGCTGGATGACGATGAAGAACTGCTCACCGCAGGCAGAGTAAACTGGGCCCAGCTGGTGTCATAAGCACCCACCGCCTGACCGACGGTATAGCTGAAATTGAT
>CBINKF010000173.1:0-6436 GCA_966251115.1 uncultured Cellvibrio sp. | reverse complement strand
ATCAGTCTTTGTTTTTTATTAAAGTATTTGTAAATGCGTTGTTAAAAAGCTTAAGCCAATTTGAAAAATTCGACTTTTTGTTGCAGTTGCATAGCTTGACTGGTGAGCTCCTCGGCGGTGGCGTAAAGCTCTTCGGATGAAGAAGAGTTTTGCTGGGTGGCAACACTGATTTGGGAGATGGCGGTATTAATTTGACCAGCGCCCATGGCCTGCTCGTCGCAGGCGGCAGAAATTTCCTGCACCAGATCGGCCGTTTTTTTAATGGCGGGAACTATCTCGGCTAACAGCTTGCCGGCACCTTCGGCGAGTTTTACCGAGCCGTTGGCAAGCTCGCCTATTTCTTTGGCAGCGGTTTGACTGCGCCCCGCAAGTTTGCGCACTTCCGAGGCGACTACAGCGAAGCCGCGACCGTGTTCGCCAGCGCGTCCCGCCTCTATGGCGGCGTTAAGCGCGAGCAAATTGGTTTGATAGGCTATGTCGTCAATGATGCCAATTTTCTCGGCAATTTTGCGCATGGCTTCGACAGTGTTCATTACGGCCTTGCCACCTTGCTCGGCTTCGGTCGCGCTTTTACTGGCGATATTATCGGTGACCTTGGCGTTGTCGTTATTCTGGCCAATAGATGCGGTGATTTGCTCCATTGACGCGCTGGTCTCCTCAATACTGGCAGCCTGTTGGGTTGAACTTTGACTAAGGCTTTGGGCGGTTGCACTCAGCTCCTCCGAGGCCGAGGAGAGTGAGTCGGCGGTGGAGCGCACATCGCCAATAATGTCCGACAGCTTGGTAACCATTTGTCGTATGGCAAAGAGAATACTGGTTTGATCTTTAGGGTTAAGGTTGACTTCAATCGAGAGATCACCTTCGGCAATACGATAAATTACGTCGGCTGTGTAATTGGGTTCACCACCTAATTGGCGAATAATACTGAGGGTAACGAAATAGCCGAGGATAATCGCAACCACAATACTGGCAACAATAATGCTGGTATTGAGCGTGCGGGTTTGTTGATAGCGCCGTTCGGAGCGCTGAAACTCTTCGTCCGCCACCCGCGCTTGCACTTTCATTAATTGGGTGAGGTTGTCGTTAAGGTCGATAAACAGCTGGCCGCTGTTGTTTTGCACATAACTGCGAATCGCGGTCATATCCTGGGTGCTGTAATTTTGGTGCAGATGCTCCATGGTGGACTCTGCATCTGCCCAGAGCGGATTAATTACCGCCACCAGTTTTTTCTCGTCATCAATCAGGTAGGTGGCAAGGTATTCATGCCATAGTTTTTCTACCGTTTCAAAACGCTGGCGGCTTTCCTCCTCGGCTTTATTGAGTTGGTTGCGACCGGCGCTCAGGTCGGCGGGTATGTTATTTAAAATGATGGCGTAGTTATCAATAATGTCTTTTAAATCGCGCATGGGAACTACCCGGTCGATATAGACAGTTCTCATGCCCTGGTTGGCCTGGCTCATACCTTCGATTCCCAGGGCGCCAATAACTATCATCAGTGCCACGAGCGAGCCGGCAAGCAGGGATAGACGCATGGCAACTTTCATATTATTAAGCATGCTTAACTCCTTGGGAGAAGGGTGCGTGGAACAGGGGCCTGGAAGCATTGACCAATGCGGGGTATTGGGATGCCAGCGATGCTTAAACCCTAGATAAGCAACGGAATTTTGTCAAAACGCAGGGCGCGTCGTTTACGCAGGTGTGACGTTGGGGGTAGGTAGCGACAGTTATTCTGTTCCCAGCAACCACTTTTTAGCCTCGTCCAAACGGCTAAAAATTTTGCCTTGACCCATGGTGCGGTTGGCGAGGACATTGCGAATAAAATCGGTGGTGTCATAGGTGCGCGGGTTAAGGTCAACCCAGGCAATGCGGAATTGTTCGGTGATGCCCGCCTCGCGAAAAATGTCCGGGTGATCGAGAGCCTCCAGCGTGGAAACGGCAATTTTTAGATCCTGTTCACCCAGGACTTTATAGCAGTTGTGATGGCGACAGGTCTGAGCGATTTCGCGCCACAGGCGAATAGCCTGGTCGCGGGTGCCGCGCCCGGTAACGCGCACGTGGATATGGGTTTGTTCAAAACTAATGTCGATGTGGTCTTCCATAGTATCCAGTAAAACTAATGCAGAGGTGATAACAGCATAGACTTGAGAGCCTTAAGCTCTCAAGTCTTCAATGATTTTACCTGCGGCGGCTATTTCGGCCTCGTGGGACGCTTCGCGCCAGGTCTCCGCCAGAGCAGCAGAGTACCACTCGCGCATGGCCGGCAGTTCCAACAACATCCGCGCATAGCTCATGGCTAAGGGGGATAGTTCCAGGCCATAGGTTTGAACGCGAAACACCACCGGGGCAAAAAACGCGTCCACAGCGGTAAAGTGTTTGCCTGCTAAAAATGGCCCTCCAAACTGCTGCAAACCCTGCAGCCAGAGTTCATCAAGGCGATCCAGTTCTTTTTGCAAGCCAGGTGAAAGGGTGTGCAGGGCAACGCGCTGGCCGCAACTCATACTGCAGTCGTTGCGCAAATTGCCAAAGCCGGAGTGCATTTCGGCGCTGGCGCAGCGCGCCCAGGTGCGTGCGCGTTTATCGGCCGGCCAAACCTGCGGATGGGCTTCGGCCAGATATTCGGCAATGGCCAGGGAATCCCACACGCTGTTATCACCATCTTCCAGGCAGGGCACTTTGGCGGTGGGGCTGAATTGGCGAAACGCCTCCCAGTTGCCAGTATCGGAGAAGGGATGGATGACCTCCTCAAACGGGATATTCAGGGCGCGCAGTAAAATCCAGGGGCGCAGGGACCAGGAGGAGTAGTTTTTGTTGGCAATATGCAAACGATACATGGGCAGCTCCTTTTTCAAGTGGGGTGTTGGGGTCAAGGTGGCCCTTGGGTCAAAACGCGGTCGGCTCAAGGCGCGCTAGGGTCAAGTCGCGTTAGGGTCAAGAAACGCAGCTCAAAGCGGGCATTCGGGGAGCGGAATGCGGGTGGGGACTATAGCCTATTCAAGCGTTTACGCCCAAGTGGACAAGAACTCTGCCCAAAAATAGAGCGCTGCCCAAATAAAAAGCCGGGCCTGGTGCCCGGCTTGGAACCCTGAGTTTAACTCAGCGAATCCAGCGCCTTAAGGCTCCAGTCGATGGCTTCTGGGTAGTGTTCTTTGGGTAGTAAATCGCCCAGCAATACCAGGGTTGCACGCAGCTCGTCGAGGCTGGTGCTCACAATATTGATATGGCCAACTTTGCGCCCCGGGCGCACCTCTTTGCCGTACCAGTAAACCCGCGCGGCGGGCAGGTCGCGCCACAGGGGGTTATAGTCGGTGCCGATCAGATTGATCATCACATTCTGGCCCAGTACCTGGGCGCGCGGCGTGGCCATACCGGCGACGGCGCGCAGGTGATATTCAAACTGGCTGATGCTGGCACCGGCCTGGGTCCAGTGGCCGGAGTTGTGCACGCGCGGTGCCAGCTCATTGATCAGCAGCTGGTCGCCCACACGGAAAGTCTCCATGGCCATAACGCCCACGTACTCCAGGGCGTTAAGGATCTTGCCCAGCATTTCCTCGGCCTGGGCTTGCAGTGGCTGCAAACGCGCGAGTGGCGCGACAGAGGCGTAGAGAATGCCGTGTAAATGCAGGTTGAGGGTGAGCGGGTAAAACACGCAGTCACCCTGGGCATTGCGCACACCCACCAGCGACACTTCCTCATCAAAATTGATCGCCTGCTCAGCAATGGCTTCGCCCTGCCAGTCGTCTGGCACCTGGTCATCGTCAGTGCGCAGCCAGTGCTGGCCGCGGCCGTCGTAGCCGCCGGTGCGGCGCTTGAGCAGCACTTTGTCGCCCAGTTGGTCGCGCAGCTCGTTGGCGGTGATGTCGTTAAACACATTGCGCCAGGGCGCCGTGGCTATACCCAGGGAGTCGATCAATTCTTTTTGCGTTTTGCGGTCAGCCAGGCGACCAAATACATTCTGGTTGATAAAGCGGGGATGCTGCGCCAGGGCGTGGGTGACCAGGGTTTCCGGCCACTGCTCGCGCTCGGCGGTCACCAGGTCATCTGGCGCCAGTTCAGGGGCCTGGCTTTCATTGATATCTACCGGCTTTACATCCAAAGCCAATGGCATGCCAGCGTGCTGCAGCATGGCGCCCAATTGGCCTGCACCCAATACCCAAATGCGTTGACTCATCGACCGGCTCCGCTTATTGCTCGCGTGGATCTGGATTATCCAGCACAGACTGGGTCTGTGCCTGGCGGAATGCTTCAAGTTTAGCGGCCAGTTCGGTATCGGTCACCGCCAGTATCTGGCAGGCGAGCAGGCCGGCGTTAAAGGCGCCAGCCTGGCCAATGGCCAGAGTGCCCACGGCTACACCCTTGGGCATCTGCACAATAGAGTAGAGGCTATCAACACCGCTCAGGGCCTTGCTTTGTACCGGTACGCCCAGCACTGGCAGGCGGGTATGGGCAGCTACCATGCCCGGTAAGTGGGCCGCGCCGCCAGCACCGGCGATGATCACAGCGTAGCCGTTGTCGACTGCAGATTCAGCAAATTCAGTCAGTTTTTGCGGGGTGCGGTGCGCAGAAACCACCTCGGCATGGCACTCAACGCCCATCTGCTCGAGGATCTCCACAGCTGCCTGCATACAACTCCAATCGCTCTTGGAGCCCATAATCACTGCGACTTTTCTTGCCATAAGCTTGCCTACTATCTACCAACTCTAGGTTGGGGTCTGGTTCAGAAAAAAGGCGCGCATCTTATCACAAATTTGGAGATTGCCTAAGATACCAGGTGGGGTACCGGGGGTATTTGTATTGTTCTTCAGGTGGGTTGCAATTCACATGGCCCATAAGAGGTGGGCTCTAATCCTGGCCGGTGTGGACTGAGTGCCGCATCAATGAACCTTGAAAACCACACAAGCCAAAGAATCCAATATTTATAGAAGTTAGTTGGGTGCCACAATCGGTATTTGAAAAGATTCTCGGTGCCGTGTTTTTTCTAATAAATCGTGTCTTTTCTAATATTTAGTGAACCTCTGAAAAATGTCGGCGAGGCCGCAAGCGCAAGGCAAAAACGGGCGAAAAGGCGGAGTTTATACGTCATAAATGAGCATTTTGAGCCTGTTTTTAACGCCGCGATTGCAACGCAGGTAATTTTTCAGAGGTTCCTTAGAGCTCTCTTCCTGTCGTTGTGCCTTGCTCTATATAGCCGCCATTAAAGATGGGGTGCATAGTAAATTTGTCTGTGAAATTAATTTATTCGATGGCGCGATTGCTATTTGGCAGCTTGTTGAAATACCTTTTCGAGGCAGTCAATGCAAGGCAAAAAAAGCGGACGACTGCATGGACGCAGGAGGTAGAGCAATGCAGGA
This sequence comes from uncultured Cellvibrio sp., assembly GCA_966251115.1. Taxonomy (GTDB): domain Bacteria; phylum Pseudomonadota; class Gammaproteobacteria; order Pseudomonadales; family Cellvibrionaceae; genus Cellvibrio. The sequence continues at coordinate 1,088 of CBINKF010000173.1, read as the reverse complement.
GCAATTGCCGAGTTTATATTAATAAGCGAGCATTTTACTCGCTACGCTCGCCCCTTGCGGGGCTGCCCGTCGGGTGTTCAGTGGTCTACGACCCTTTGTGTGCTTGCATTTAATCCAGCGATGGCAGTGCAGGTGATTTTTCAGAGGTTCCTTAGCGAATATATGAGCGGTATAAAACTGGATAAGTTGGGCAGGAGTATAAATTTAAGTGCCATGTCGGTTTCTGTTGAGTCGCGCGTAGCGCGCGGATATTACCTATCCCTTTTTTTAAAAAATGGTATTTCTAACGAGAGTGGTTAAACTTTCAAACTGGCAACATTCTTCTGTGCTGAAATTAATCAGGCAGTCGTCACTGCCTGATTAATGCTAAACCCGGTATCTCTTATGAAAGGAGCTGTGATGTCGTGCACACTAAACTTGGGTTGCGAAAAAAATTAACCTTTCAAACTTGTGTGGCGCTCAATCTGTATTTTGTCGCACATTCGGTGGGTGCTTCAGTTGATTATTTTGAGCTAAGCCCACAGCAACTGCTGGAAACAAAAATAATCAGTGTATCCAAGCGAGTTGAATCGATCGCAAAGGCACCTGCAGCGATTTATGTAGTAACCAGTGAAGATATCATTCGATCTGGCATTACTAATATTCCCGACGCGTTGCGCATGGTCCCCGGCTTGGACGTGGCCCAGTCTGACTCTAATAGTTGGGCGGTGAGTATTCGCGGCTTTAACAGTACCCTTGCCAACAAGTTGCTGGTGCTGATTGACGGACGGACGGTATACAACCCGGTTTATGGCGGAGTTCTGTGGGAGGCTCAGGAACTTATGCTGGAAGATATTGACCGCATAGAGGTAGTGCGTGGTCCCGGTGGAACACTTTGGGGGGCTAACGCAGTAAATGGCGTTATCAATATTATCACCAAGCATACGCGCGATACTCAGGGTGGTTTGGTGAGTGCGATCTATGGTAGCAATGAGCGATCACTTAATGCCCGCTATGGCGGCACTTTTGGTATAGATGGTTCCTATAGAGTCTATACCAAAGGGTTTAATCGTGACTCTTCGCCTAAACCCGGAGGTGGCAGGGCCTAT
>CBINKF010000172.1:0-6472 GCA_966251115.1 uncultured Cellvibrio sp. | reverse complement strand
CCGATGGGTTTGTGCATGCGAGTGAGACGCCAGTAGAGTGGGGCTTTGCGCTTGATAAGGGGCCATAGCCCAGAACTCGGGGAGGCCAGTCTGGCTTTTGTGGCAGGCTGCGGGCTCAGGCCAGGCTGCGCCTGAGGCTCAGCGTCGGGAGCTGCGGCTGGTAAGCGTAGGTTTGACTCGGGGTTTTGAACAGAGGTGCTGGCAATTGATTTAGCGCTTGCCGATTTGCTGCCAGCTGCCGGTTTAGCCGCTGGTGTTTTGGCAGCCGTTGTTTTGGTATCGGTTGTTTTGGTGCCAGTTGTCGATTTGGAGTTTGATGCCGGTTTGGCAGCGACAGGTTTTTTAGCGGCGACAGCTTTGGGTTTGGCTCCCGCACTTTTTGCAGTATTGGACTTATTTTCTGTTTTGGGCTTGTTTTCTGTTTTGGGCTTGGCTGCGGCTGTTTGGGGTGTTAATTCCACGACTGATACATCAACTGATGGGCTTGCACTGGGAGCTTTCGGCGCCGCCTTGGCGCGGCTCGCCACAGCCTTTTGGGACTGTTCAGCTCCAGCCTGAGCCGGTTGGGATTCGGGTTGGCGATCCTGGGTGCTCATGGGTACTTTCAGCTCCTCAACGGTTTAGCGGTATTTGCTGGAATTTAGCGGCGGCAGCTGGGCCAAATGCGCGGCAAATGCCGGCAAAAACACCTCGCTCACCAGCAGGGGTTGGTTATGCAGGCGAAACACCGAGCGGCGCGCCCAGAGCGACTGGCCCTGGGTCAGATACCCAGGCGTATAACCCGAGCCGGGCGCCAACCGAACCACTTCCATAGGGCTGCGCTGCAATTGTGCCTGGCGGAACAGATAGGCGCCCAAAGGGCTGGTGTCCTGTTTGCGCAAGTGGCGCAAGCGCCCGGTGAGGCTGGTGGCGGGCAAGAGGCTGCGCGCGTAAACCCAGTCCTGACCATTGCCCTGTAAAATCACCTCGCGCACCAGGGTGCGCACAGGCTGCTTGATGCCCAGCGCCTGCAACTCCAGGCGGGTGGGTAAATCCCAGGCTTGGCGCAGTATACGCACGCGTAAACTACCCTGGCTAAGGCGCATCAGTTGCGCAGTAAGCGACCCTTCATCCCCTAGCCAGGCGCGCAACGCCACTTTGCCTCGCGGGCAGGCGCCCCAGCGGTTCAGCGGTTGCCATCGCAGCGGACGGGCTTTTGATACTGCCGCCAAAGCGGGTAATTCGATTAGCTGACGCTGGGCTTGGGACAAACCACTCTCCCCGAAAAGCAATGAAAATCCGGCGCGAGTTTACCAGCTTGGCCAGAAAAATACGCACAAGCCCGTCCAAGGCGTTACACTCGCGCCTGCAACAACAACCTGACTTTGGAGTCCCTATGCATAAGACTGATCTGGTGGTCGCCCTGGCCAACAACGAACAACTCAGCGCCCATAAAGCTGATTTGGTGGTTTCTGCTTTTGTGGAGCAGATCACCAATGCCCTCAGCCGCGGTGAAACTGTATCCCTGCTGGGCTTCGGTTCCTTTAATGTGAGCGAGCGCGCCGCGCGCACCGGTCGCAACCCCCAAACTGGCGCCGAGATCCAAATTGCCGCCAGCAAAGCGGTAACCTTTAAAGCTGGCAAGGCTCTGAAAGACGCCGTCAACTCATAATTGCAATAGATAAAAGCGAGGCCCCCATGTCCCTGACCCATAAAATCCTGCTCGCTATGATCCTAGGTCTGGGTGTGGGCGTTGCGCTTAACATCAGTATTGGCGCTGAGCCAAGCACCACTGGCCTGGGCCAGTGGCTGCAAGTTTTTGTCATCAACGGTTTGTTTGATACCGGCGGGCAGATTTTTGTCGCCTCGCTCAAACTGTTGGTAGTGCCCATGGTGTTTGTCTCGCTGGTGTGTGGCGCCGCTTCGCTGGGTGGCCACAGCCGCATGGGCGTAATGGCGGGCAAGACCCTGTAGCTCTATGTGATTACCACCGCCCTGGCCATTGCTCTGGCCATGCTGGTGGCCAATCTGATCAACCCGGGTGCGGGCATCGACCTGGGCGCAGCCAAAGACTACGCCGCACCGCCGGCCCCCTCGCTCAAAGACATCCTGATTGGAATTTTCCCCACCAACCCGGTTAAGGCCATGGCCGAGGGCAATATGCTGCAGGTGATTGTCTTCGCTCTGCTGTTTGGTACCGCCCTGGCGCGCACTGGCGGTGATATCAGCACCAATCTGCGCAACTTTTTTGAACACCTGAATGAGGTGATCCTCAAGATGGTGATGATGCTGATGCAACTGGCGCCCTATGGAGTGTTCTGCCTCCTCGCCAAGCTGTTCTCCGCCCTTGGTTACGAGGCCATACTGCAACTGGGCGAATACTTTTTTACCGTGCTGTTTGTGCTGCTGCTGCACGCCTTTGGCGTTTACGGTTTTATTTTGAAAAGCCTGACCGGGCTGCCGCCTAAAATTTTCTTTCGCAAAATGTGGAAGGTGGCGGTATTTGGTTTTAGCACCTCATCAAGCAACGCCACCCTGCCCATCAACCTGCGCACTGTCGAGCACGACCTGGGTGTGCACAACCAGATAGCCTCTTTTTCCATTCCGCTGGGCGCCACCATCAACATGGACGGCACGGCGATTATGCAGGGGGTGGCAACCGTATTTATTGCCGAAGCCTTTGGTGTGGATATAGGGTTGAGTGGCTATTTGCTGGTGATCCTGACCGCGACCCTCGCTTCGGTGGGCACGGCGGGAGTACCCGGGGTGGGCCTGGTAACCCTGGCGATGGTGTTGCAGCAGGTCAACCTGCCGGTGGAGGGTATAGCCCTGATCATCGGGGTGGACAGGTTACTGGATATGGTGCGCACCGCCGTCAACCTGACCGGTGATGCTATGGTTGCGGTGATTGTCGCCAAGAGTGAGGGCAAGCTGGATACAGCGATCTACCTCAACCCAGGCCTTAACGCCGAGGTAGATCCGGTCACTTAACCGGGTTTATTAGCCGGGATTAATGGCGGGTGGTATTACCCGGGTTAAACACTACATCTATGGCCAGATCCTCGATCAGGCAGGGCCAGCGCTCCAGCTCATGATGCCAGTCGTCGCCCTGGTGGCGGCGAATATAGCGGCGCACATTTTCCCCTTCCAGGCGATGCTCGTTGAGCAGCAACTCGGCGGAGTAGAGCACCGCCTGATCCAGCTCATTGGCAAAGGGTTCACCAATTAATTCGTGGGCAATCAGATTGGCCAGGGTCATATCCATGGGCGCCAGGGGGATCCCGCTCTGCGCCATAAAGCGATCGTTGACCTCCTCCAGCAACCTGTGGGCGAGATAGGCTTCGTCGAGCATAGCCAGCAATTGACTGTGCTCACCCACCAGGGAGGGCGGCGACAGGAAATAGTCGCTGGCGATTTTTAACAGCGGTTTCACCTCGTCGTAAATGCCCGCCTCCTGCGCCATGTTACTTATCGCTTCGATAAAGTCAGGCACGTGGCGAATGTAGCGCATAACAAAATCCGCCAGGCGCACTGCCGCTTCGTCCTCAGGCAGTTTGATGGCGTTATGCAGCTGGGCTTTGCGGCATTCGAGAAAGCGAACCAGGCGGCCCGAATCGGAATCCTCGGTTTGGGCCTGCTGGATCAGAGCCCGAATGGGGTTCAGATCTTGGGTCAAGGTGTGTCTCAAAAGGTCGTTATGCTTAATCACAAATGGCCTACCTTGGAAGGGTGACTACGCCAGGCAACCGGCTCAAATTGTGAAATCGGCTGCCAACTCCGCCTTTAACCCTAATCCATAGGCCTATGTTTGCAAGGGTTTGCTAAGACCAACTTTTTATAAAAATGTAATAAACAGCACCAAGCGATCCAAGTGCAAAAATGCGCCACTCACATACAATAAAGGCCCAAAACCAAAAAGCCTTACAAAACAAAAAAGGGCCTTAAAAGGCCCCGGAAAGTTTTAAGCGAATGCTGTTGTCTATATCGCCACTAAAATACTGCTGGTACTGCAAGCTGATATCCAGGCTGCCGAGGGTGCGACCCACACCCAGCACACCGTAGACACCACCATTGATATCTATATCTTCCGAATAGCAGTTGCGGCAATCGCTGATACTGCGCTCCGATGCCACTATGGCGCTAACACCGCCGCGCACAACCAAAAAGCTTAAGTTATCAGCGCCAACACGGTATTTGGGGCCATATTCGGCAAACAGCATCAAACCCGAAGCATCAGACTTTTCATAACTGCTGTCGCCCCAGTAGTCGTGCACATACTGCACAAACTCGTCATTGTCGTTATAGAGCAACACGTTCATACCCAGGGACAGGGTCATTTCTGAAGTGTTGGTGTAATACTCGCCAGCAAAGCCAAGCGCCGTGGCGGTTTTATCTACGCCCTGGCTAAAAGCCGCCTCCTTATCGAGAGTGACATGGTCGACATGGCCAGACCAGCTCCAGCCACCGGTTGCCTGGGGCGCCGGACGATTTTGCGCAAACACTAAAGGGCTGGCGGCCAGTGTCGCCAGTGCACAGCAGAGATTGACCAGCGTGCGGTTAAGTTTAGGTGAAGGCATGATGATTTCCTTAAGATCTATAGCTAAGGGTATATAGCTAAGGCGTTTGGTGGAGTAAGGGCGAATAGGTAAGGATTTTTGAGCCAATTGCCTGTATTGCAACTGAACAATTGCCTCCATAGCCGAGTTTGCCGTGAATTCGCGCCACCAAGTCTATATAATTCGCGCTTCAATATCCGCCCAGTCTGTGAGCTCTTTGTTTATGTCCGATCGTATCGCCCAGGTCACGCGCAACACCCTGGAAACCAAAATCAGTGTCAGCCTCAACCTGGATGGCGCTGGCAAAGGCGTGTTTAACACTGGCGTGCCTTTTCTTGAGCACATGATGGACCAGATCGCCCGCCACGGCATGATCGATTTGGAGGTCAACTGCGACGGCGATACCCACATAGATGATCACCACTCGGTGGAAGACATAGGTATCACCATTGGCCAGGCCATTGCCAAGGCTGTGGGCGACAAAAAAGGCATTCGCCGCTATGGCCACGCCTATGTACCCCTGGACGAAGCCCTGTCGCGCGTGGTGATCGACTTTTCCGGCCGCCCCGGCCTGATTATGGACATCCCCTTTACCCAAAAGCGCATTGGCAAATTTGATACCGAGCTGTTTTGGGAGTTCTTCCAGGGCTTTGTCAACCACGCCGGCGTCACCCTGCACGTGGACAGCCTGCGCGGCCACAATGCCCACCACCAGATAGAAACCGTGTTCAAAGCTTTTGGCCGCGCGCTGCGTATGGCGCTGGAGAAAGATCCGCGCATGGAAGGTATTATGCCCTCCACCAAAGGCAGTCTTTAAGGCGAGTTGTCAGCATGACTAAAGCAAGCGTCGCCATTATCGACTATGGCATGGGCAACCTTCACTCGGTGGCCAGCGCCATTGAGCATGTCGCCCCCGAACAGCAGGTGCTGGTCACTTCCGACCCTGCGGTAGTTGCCGCCGCCGACCGGGTGATTTTCCCCGGCGTGGGCGCGATTCGCGACTGCATGGCGGAGATCCGCCGCCTCGGCTTTGACCAGCTGCTGCGCGAGCAGATCGCCAGCGGCAAGCCGGTGCTGGGCATCTGCGTGGGCATGCAGGCGCTGATGGACCACAGCGAGGAAAACGGCGGTGTCGACTGTATTGGCATACTGCCGGGCCAAGTTAAATTCTTCGGCACCGAGCACCGCGATGCCGCTGGCTGCCATTTAAAAGTACCGCACATGGGCTGGAACCAGGTACACCACAACGACCACCCGCTCTGGGCCAATATCCCCCAGGACGCGCGTTTTTACTTTGTGCACAGCTACTACATACAAACCACAGCGCCCGAACTGGTGGCTGCCACCTGCGACTACGGCGTGCAATTCCATGCGGCACTGGCGCGCGGCAACCTGTTTGCCGCCCAGTTCCACCCGGAAAAAAGCCACACCGCCGGCCTGCAGCTGCTGAAGAATTTTGTTAATTGGAATGGCCAGGCCTAGTCCCGGCACCCCCTTGAAGAGATAGTTTGATGCTGATTATCCCCGCAATTGATTTGAAAGACGGCCAGTGTGTGCGCCTGCGCCAGGGCCTGATGGACGATTCCACGGTATTTTCCGACGACCCAGTCGCCATGGCGAAACAATGGGTCGATCAAGGCTGTCGCCGCCTGCACCTGGTGGATCTGAACGGTGCCTTTGAGGGCAAGCCCATCAACGGCGGCGTTGTTACTGCTATCGCCAAGGCCTACCCCAAGCTGCCCATCCAAATCGGCGGCGGTATTCGCAGCGCAGCGACTATCGAACACTACCTGCAAGCAGGAGTGCAATACGTGATTATCGGCACCAAAGCAGTGAAAGAGCCGGCTTTTGTCACCGAGATGTGCAAACTCTTCCCCGGCCATATTATTGTTGGCCTGGACGCCATCGATGGCCTGGGAGCGACCGACGGTTGGGCC
>CBINKF010000171.1:0-6477 GCA_966251115.1 uncultured Cellvibrio sp. | reverse complement strand
CAAACCACGCTGAATGGCAGTTGTTAATGCCTGCCTTACTGGCTTCCCAGCGCGGATTGGTGGTGCTGTTGAATCCACCGGCAAGCCCTTTTGCTCAGGCACTGCTTAAGGCGGGGATGGATCTGGAACGCTTGCTGATTGTGCAGGTGAAAGACAAAACTGACTTTCTCGCCAGCTTCATCGAGCTTGCGCGTTCAGATGCCTGCGATGCCGTAATGGCCTGGCAGCCGCAACAATCGCTGAGTTATACCGAGCTGCGCAAATGCGCGCTGGCAGCAACGGAAGGGTTCGGTATTTATACACTCTTTCGGCCAGATGCGGTGCGCGACCAGAGTTCGCCAGCCGTTTTGCGCCTGAGCTTGCAGCTGGAGCTGGATCAACTGTGCGTCAGTATTTTTAAACAGAAGGGCGAGTTGACGATCGATAAGGGCGCGATTTATTTGCCACTTCCCGCCGCCTGGAAAGGTTTGCTGCCGCACTCACAATTGGATCAGCTGGGCAAAAGCAAACCCAAGGTGGCGAGCGTTACGCCAATTCACGGCGGGCGACGTGGCCGCCGCTGAGGTGATAGTTCGTGAAAAAAATCATCTCATCTCGCCAAGTCGCCCAGCGACTCTGGCTGGCACTGCGCCTGCCGGATTTACCTGCTCACGCGCTGGGGTTGGAGTTCGCATCATCTGCGCCCTTGGCGGTGATTGAAAAGCGCCATGTGTATTGGATCAATGCTGCTGCCGAATCCGACGGTATTCATCTCTCCATGGACGCTACCACGGCCCAGCTGCTTGGCAGCTGTGTGCTGCATGAACGCGACAGTGCAAAAGAACAATCTTGCATCGCGCAATTGGCTGAAGGCTTGTATCAATTCAGTCCATACATAGAAACTTATCACAGCAACCTTACCTCTGGTTTGTTATTGGAAATATCCAGTTGTTTGCAGCTGTTCGGTGGTGCGCAATCGCTTGGCAATAAAATCGCGTTATTTTTTGCACAGCAAAAGATCAACCTTGTTATAGGAATGGCGCACTCCAAAGCGGCTGCCTGGCTGCTTTCTTTTGCGGATTATCCTGTTCAAAACAGCGATAACAAAACGGATTTTATCGGGCGATTGAAGCAGCTGCCGATCAGCCTGCTGCATGAATTCCCCAAAGTTGTTGATGCCTTGGATAAAACCGGCTTCGTGACCCTGGGGGATATAGCGCTGCATATTGAAGTGCAAACCATCAGCAGTTTTAAGAAGCGTTTTGGTCATGACTTTGCTGATTATTTAGCGGAGCTCTTTGGCATAGATCAGGATTTTCAGCAAAGCTCGCTGTTTGAAACGCCGGTTACCCATTTCAAACCCCTTGAGTTTTTTTCCGAGCAGTTGCAGTTTGATTACCCGCTGCATCAGATTGATCAATTGGAGCAGCCGATGGAAATGCTGCTGCAAAAATTAGCCGGGTATTTACAAGCGCGACAATTGCAGACCCAACACATTGAGTGGGTGCTGTCGGACATTTGCCGTAACCAGAACAACATGCAGATCTATGCCGATACACTGCAAAGCCAGTGGCAACTATTATTTGATCTATCACTGATTCAACTGGAGAACCGCGACCTGCCGTTTGAGGTGGACACGCTGAGCCTTCACTGCCGCGACACTATGCCAATGCAAGGCCGCAGTCATACGCTGGATTTTGAGCCTGGCCGAAAAATCAATCGCCAGAGTTTTTCCATCACCGCCGCGAAATTAAAGGCGCGTTTGGGCGATGCCGCTGTTTACAAGCTCAGCTATCAGGATTGCTATCTGCCCAATGACTCCAATAAAAAAATTTCACTGACGCAAACCTGTCAACAAACTCTGCCGGATATTCACCAGCGTGCGCAACGTCCCGCGTGGTTATTGGATGAGCCAATAAACATTGAAGTGCGCAAGCAAGGGCTTTATTGGCGCGGCCGCATTACCTTGATCGCTGGCCCCGAGCGCATTCAAGGTAATTGGTGGCGAGAGCCCAGTGCGCGGGATTATTTTATCGGCCTACGGCAGGATCAGCAGCGCTTGTGGTTATTTTGGGATTTGCACAAACAGCAGTGGTTTGTGCAAGGCATTTTTTCTTAAGTCTATGTGTAAGGAGTAACAGAAAAAATGCGCTATGCCCAATTATTTACCACCACTAATTTTACGTTTTTGACAGGGGCATCCCATCCGTCAGAAATGGTGTACCAAGCCGCTGAACTGGGTTATGACGCTATCGCCATTACCGATGAGTGCTCGCTCGCCGGTATTGTGAAAGCGTTTGTCGCCTCCGAAGAGTTGGATTTTAAATTAATCGTCGGCAGCCGCTTCACACTCAGCAACGGTATGCAATTAATTGCCATAGCGCCCAATCGCACGGCTTACGCTGAGCTTTCCGGTTTTATTACGCTTGCCCGGCGTCGCTCACCGAAAGGCGAATACGAAGCGCATTTTGAAGATTTACGTTTTCGCTTGCAGCACTGTTTGATTATCTGGCTGGGGTATTTAAATTCCGATGGTGTCGCGCCTGAGGCTGTTATCGATCAACTCTCCAAGGCATTTAAAGAGCGTTTGTGGATTGGGATCGATCATCAATGGCGAGGCGGTGAGCAAGAGCAATTTTCAATTTGGCGGGCGTTAAGCCGCCAAAAAAATATTCCACTGGTTGCCTGCCCACAAGCGCTGATGCATGTGAGAGAGCGCAAACCCTTGCAGGATGTGCTGACATCTATCAGCCACTCAATTCCAATTGCGGAACTGGGTTGCTTACTTGAACCCAATGCCGAAGCTTATTTAAAACCGGTTGAGCAACTCATGCGGCTCTACCCGGATCCCTTGCTTGAGCAGACCACCGAACTTGCTGATTTATGCCATTTCTCCCTCAGGGAATTGCAGTACCAATATCCTTTGGAGTTAGTGCCAGAGCATCGCACACCCATTGAACACCTTCGCGCTCTAGTGAGTGAAGGCAAACACCAGCGCTGGCCAACAGGTGTTCCTGCATTTGTTGAAGAGTTATTGGAAAAAGAATTATGTTTGATTGAAGAGGTGCGCTACGAGTATTACTTTTTAACCGTGCATGATTTGGTGCGTTTTGCGCGCTCAAAACACATTCTCTGCCAGGGGCGCGGTTCGGCAGCCAATTCCGTTGTCTGCTATTGCCTGTTCGTCACTGAAATCGCGCCCGGTCAAATCAATGTGTTGTTCGAGCGTTTTATTTCCAAAGAGCGGGATGAGCCGCCGGATATCGATATCGATTTTGAGCATCAGCGCCGCGAGGAAGTGATTCAATATATTTATGAAAAATACGGGCGCGAACGTGCGGCCATAGCCGCTACCGTAATTACTTATCGCTCGCGCAGTGCAATACGCGATGTAGGCAAGGCCTTGGGGATGGAACCCTCGCTTGTTGATCATCTCGCTAAAAATATTCCATGGTGGGATAAGTCCACCGATCTACCGACTCGTGTTTCATTCGCAGGCTTGCAAGTACAACAAAAAACCTTGCAGCACTTTTTTAAATTGGTCGAGCAAATTTTAGGCTTTCCTCGCCACTTATCCCAACACGTAGGCGGCTTTGTGATTGCCCAAAGCAAGCTCAGTGACTTGGTACCGGTTGAAAACGCCAGCATGCCAGATCGAACGCTTATCCAGTGGGATAAGGAAGATTTGGAATCCATGTGTTTGTTAAAGGTGGATGTGCTTGCCCTCGGTATGCTAACTGCCTTGCGCAAAATGCTGGATTATATTCACACCTACAATCCGGCAATCCGCTCATTGGCCGACATTCCCCGTGAAGACCCTTCGACTTATGACATGTTGTGTCGCGGTGATAGCCTGGGTGTTTTTCAAATCGAATCCCGCGCACAAATGGCAATGTTGCCACGCCTGCAACCGCGCTGTTTTTATGATTTGGTGATTGAGATTGCCATAGTGCGCCCCGGTCCTATTCAGGGTGATATGGTTCACCCATTTTTGCGGCGTCGCAGCGGGGAAGAGGTAGCTACTTATCCCAGTGAGGCCATTAAAACCGTGCTGGAACCTACACTGGGCGTGCCGATTTTTCAGGAGCAGGTGATGCGTTTGTCCATGGTCGCCGCTGGTTTCTCTGGTGGTGAGGCAGATCAACTGCGCCGCGCTATGACCAGTTGGGGAAAAAACAGCAAGCTATTATTGTTTGAACAAAAATTTATCCAAGGCTTATTAAATAACGGCTACAGCGCTGAATTTGCCCACCGTTTATTTGAACAGGTAAAAGGCTTTGGCGGTTATGGTTTTCCTGAATCCCACTCCGCCAGTTTTGCGCTCTTGTGTTACGCATCCTCCTGGCTTAAATGCCATCATCCTGCCGCATTTTATTGCGCCTTATTAAATAGCCAGCCCATGGGTTTTTATTCGCCATCACAACTAATTCAGGATGCGCGCCGTCATCACGTACAAGTCATGCCTGTGGATATCAATAAAAGTATTTATGAAAATTCATTGGAGAAGAGTACGCGGCAAGAGTGGGGGATTCGTTTGGGTTTTTGCGAAGTGAAATCTTTAAACGAATCCAGTGCTAAGAAAATCGAATACTGGCGCGACCAAACAATGTTTACCTCGCTTGAGGATGTATCGCGTCGCACCGAATTAACCGCGAATGATCTGCAAATCTTCGCATCGGCAGATGTACTCAAAACCCTCAGTGGTAACCGTCATGAATCGCGCTGGCGTGCAGCGGCAATCCAGCCTTACTCAGCCTTGCTCGACAGCAATCACCAAAATACCGTGGATGATTTATTTACCGCAGGGCTTACGCAAGCCAAAGATATTCTTGATGATTACCGCACCATCGGTTTAACACTACGCCAACATCCAATGGCACTGTTGCGCAATCAACCACCCTTTAATAAATGCACGCCTTACTCGCAACTCGTTAATTTACGTCACAAAGGTTTTGTGCGCGTCGCCGGTTTAGTCACCGGTCACCAACGCCCCGGCACCGCCAATGGCACTTTGTTTCTAACGCTGGAAGATGAAACCGGCAACATCAATGTGATCGTTTGGAAAGGCACACAAGAAACCTACCGCAAAATTTTACTCACCTCAAAATTGCTACTCATCAAAGGCACCATCGAAATCGCCACCGAACATGTTGCCACTCCGGTAGTTCACGTAATTGCAGGCCAACTTCACGACCACACCCATGCACTACAAGGCCTTGAGGTGAAGGCCAGAAGTTTTAAGTAATGCGGTGTAATGGACTAGCTCCATGTTTTATGACCAAGCTAAATAATCACTTGAGTGGCACAGAAATGTTGATATAGTTGAAGGCTACCTAAGTGCCCAAAGCGGACGTTTATTAAGTGCAGCATAACTATAAATGTAGATATTTCTTAGGAAGATTAACAAATAAACATAGGAGATAAGGAATGAAATTGAACGCTATTCGGCTGTCGAATTTTCAGTGTTTTGGCCCAGAGCCAAGTGAGCTTGATCTCGAGAGCATTACTTACCTTATAGGGCCGAACGGATCTGGTAAAACCGCTGCATTACAAGCTTTATGCCGACTGTTTGCGTTTGATCCATCGCTACGAAGGGTTCAAAGAGCCGATTTCCATGTTCCATTCGATGAGGAGGACAGCCCTGATGAAAGGCAACTTTGGATCGAGGCCGATTTTATTTTCCCTGAGTTAGCCGATGATGAAGACAATACTACTGTAGCGCCTCACTTTGCTCATATGCGCTTAGATGAGTTGGACGGAATACCCCGTGTGCGATTTCGATTAAGCGCGACTATGGGATTAGATGGGGATATTGAAGAATCCTTTGTGTATGTATTAGATCTCGATATGGATGATTCACCATTAAATACATCTCAAGTACCAAGATCTGAACGCAACCATATTCATGTGCATTACTTACCAGCTCGGCGTGATCCAGCAGACCATATTGCATATGGCTCAAACGCTCTTTTGGGGCGGTTACTGCGAGCTGTAAATTGGGATTCTGAACGTAATGCTATTAAGGGGCTTACTGATCAAATCAGCGAGAGCTTGATTGCCAATACGTCTGTGAATGCGTTAAGCGAAAGTTTAAAAACAGCATGGAATACTTTACACAAGGGAAACTTTTTTGCCAATCCGAAAATCACATTCGTCGCCTCTGAAGTTGAAGCACTGTTGCGACACATGTCGGTTTCTTTTTCTCCTGGGCATGATGATGACTTAGTTGATTTCTCTCGATTAAGTGATGGTCAAAAATCGATGCTCTATTTATCGCTGGTCTTATCCTCACAAGCAATTGGACAGGCGGTGCTTGCTGAAAGAGATACGTCATTCGACCCAGATAAATTACGCCCACCAGTTTTTACACTTGTTGCTGTCGAAGAGCCAGAAAATAGTCTTTCACCGCATTATCTAGGACGGATTGTAAACGCACTGACCACAATGGTTGGAAGCGGAGATGCCCAAGCGCTCATAGCTACCCATGCGCCCTCAATG
>CBINKF010000170.1:0-6562 GCA_966251115.1 uncultured Cellvibrio sp. | reverse complement strand
AAGCTTGTTTTTGGCATCCTCGGTGGAGGCGCCATAGGGGTATTTAAGCTGCGCCCAGCCCATCAAACCCGGCTTTACCTTATGGCGCATTTCATAAAAAGGAATTTGCTGGGACAGGTCCTTAACAAATTCGGGGCGCTCCGGGCGCGGCCCAACGAAACTCATCTGCCCGGCGAGCACGTTGTAGAGCTGGGGCAATTCGTCCAAGCGGGTATTGCGGATAAATGCCCCCACTCGGGTAACGCGCGAGTCATTTTTCTGCGCCCAAACGGCGCCATTTTTTTCCGCGTCTTGACGCATGCTGCGAAATTTATATATACGAAATTCGCGACCATTTAAGCCCACGCGAATTTGATGATACAAAATGGGCCCCGGGCTATCCAGGCGGACCGCCAATGCCGTCAGCAACATAAAAGGCCAGAGGAACAGGAAAAATACCGACGCCAGTGCAATATCAAACAAACGCTTGGCCAGCACTCGACGCTTGGAGTATTTAAAGCCATCGGAAAACAGCATCCAACTGGGTTGCAGCAGTGAAATATCGATTTTGCCTAATTCGCGTTCGCAAAAGCTCAGCGCATCACTTGAGGGGACACCCGCCAATTTGCAATCGAGAAATTGACTGAGCGGAAAGGCGCCGCCCTGATCGCGTCGGCGCTCATCGGGGGCGATGACAATTTCCGATATTTGCTCTTTGCGAACAAACCCAAGCCAATCTTCCGGTTCGTCGAGCAACAGCGACTGATCAACCTGCAGCGGCTCATTGGTGGTCGGAATACAACCCACAATTGACACGCCTATGACATCGATGTTTGGCTGTATATCTGTTAACAGTTTGTGCGCGCGCGCTCCAGCGCCATAAACAACAACCCGTCGCTTTAACGAGGCGATGTCCACCAGGCGGATAAACAGCCAGCGCACCAAAACAACCATTAGGGTCGAGCCCAGAATGCCCCAAAAAATTAATGCCTGATTGATTAACTGCTGCCCAAAGGCAGCACCTATAACAAACAGGGCTGCGCTACCCAACAGAAAAAAACTGACCAGGGTGCGCAGTACCATGCTCGAAAATCCCTCGCGCACCATGGAGATATAAACTCCCATGGACAGCGTGCAACAGCTGAGTACTACAACAAACAACCCCACAGATAACCAGGGAGCGCCACTTTCTGGCGCAAAGCTCTCCATCGGCACCAGTACTTGTGCCATGCGCGCCGCGACGCCCAACAGGAGCGCCTCCACCAACCCCAAATATAAATAGGGCAGATGCACGTAGTGTTTGTTGAGTCGAATATAAGACAAACCCGTTTCCTTGAAGTTGGCCTGGCATGAATTTAGAGAAACGAAAGCCCCGCATTATAGCCAGTTTTATGACAAAAACTCGAACGAAATTGTCGGCAAACCGTCAGCTACCGCCGCATCAAAGTTGAAATCATTGTTTGCGCCAAGCAATCGTTAAGTTCATAGAGTAAACCCCGTATCATGTGGTAACTTATTGCCCCCTGGAACGACTCTTCGCTAAGGAATTTCTCCATGTTTTCAACCAATCCCCTGCTTTGTGTAATTGGTTTGGGCTACGTCGGCCTTCCTCTTGCCGTCGAATTTGGAAAGAAAATCGACACTATAGGTTTCGACATCAATCCATCGCGTATCGATCAATTGCGCCAGGGGCTGGACCACACTCTGGAGCTTAGCAAATCAGAACTAATCGACGCGAAAAAGCTGAGCTTCAGTACAGACGAAGATGCCATTAGAAACCGCGACGTTTATATAGTGACGGTTCCCACGCCGATTAACGACTCCAAACAACCCGATCTCACACCGCTGGAGAAGGCCTCCGCGCTCTTGGGGCGCGTAATTGGCAAAGGCGCCATAGTTGTTTTTGAATCCACCGTTTACCCGGGCTGCACCGAAGAGGTTTGCGTACCCATTATCGAGAAAACTTCTGGCCTTAAATTTAACCGGGACTTCTTTGCCGGCTATAGCCCCGAGCGCATCAATCCAGGCGACAAGCAGCATCGCGTACACAACATCACCAAAATCACCTCGGGCTCGACGGCGGCAGTCGCTGATTATGTAGACGAGCTCTATCGCAAAATTGTGGTAGTTGGCACCCATAAAGCCAGCAGCATTAAGGTAGCCGAGGCCGCCAAGGTGATCGAAAATACCCAGCGAGACATTAATATTGCGCTAATTAATGAATTGGCGCTGATTTTCAAGCGCCTGGAAATCGACACCATTGAGGTGCTGGAAGCGGCGGGCACCAAGTGGAACTTTCTCCCCTTTCGCCCGGGCTTAGTCGGCGGCCACTGCATCAGCGTCGACCCTTATTACCTGACCCATAAAGCCCAGCAGGTGGGTTATAACCCGGAGGTAATTCTCGCCGGCCGCCGCATCAACGATGGCATGGGCACCTTCGTCGCCGAATCCGTGGTTAAAATGATGACCCAGCGCAAATGCCATGTGGTGGATTCAAACATTCTGATTATGGGATTGACCTTTAAGGAGAACTGCCCGGACCTGCGCAACACCCGCGTCATCGACATTATCGGCGAACTGCGCAACTACAACGCCAATGTTGAAGTCTACGACCCCTGGGCCGACGCGGATGAAGCTCAACATGAGTACGGATTGGAGCTGATCAAGAGCCCCCAAACCAACCGCTATGACGCTATTATTATCTGCGTGGGCCACGAGCAATTTCGGCAGATGGGAGCAGATGCGATTCGCGCCCTGGGCAAACCCAATCACATTCTTTTTGATGTCAAGCATATCCTGCCCAAAGAGCAGGTGGACGCGCGACTCTAACGCCAAATCACAGGATTTAATGAATGAAAGTTCTTGTTACCGGAACCGCCGGATTTATTGGCTCCACCCTGGCAAAGCGCCTGCTGGAGCGGGGCGATGAGGTTGTTGGAATCGACAACCTCAACGACTACTACGATGTGCAGATCAAAAAGGATCGCCTGGCTCATCTCACCAGCAACCGCAATTTCACCGACATTCGCTGCAACCTGGAAGACAAGGCCGCTATCGACAATGTCTTTAAAACTCATAAACCCGAGCGAGTGGTCAATTTGGCGGCCCAGGCAGGGGTGCGCTATTCACTGATCAACCCCCAGGCTTATATCGACGCCAATATCACCGGCTTCCTCAATATCCTTGAAGGCTGTCGCCATTTTGGCACGGACAACCTGGTGTATGCCTCCAGCAGTTCGGTTTACGGGCTCAACACCAGCATGCCTTTTTCGGTGCACAACAACGTCGACCACCCGGTCAGTCTCTATGCCGCCAGTAAAAAATCCAACGAGCTTATGGCGCACACCTACAGCCACCTGTTCGGCATCCCAACCACCGGCCTGCGTTTTTTTACCGTCTATGGCCCCTGGGGCAGGCCGGATATGGCACTGTTTATCTTCACCAAGAAGATTCTCGCCGGCGAACCTATAGACGTATTTAACTACGGCCATCATCGCCGTGACTTTACCTATATAGATGACATAGTCGAAGGCGTCATCCGCACCCTGGACAATGTTGCCCAACCCAGCAGCAACTGGACCGGCAACCAGCCCGACCCAGCAACTTCCAAGGCCCCTTATCGCATTTACAACATAGGCAGCAACAATCCGGTTGAACTGCTGCGCTATATCGAAGTGCTGGAGGATTGCCTGGGTAAAAAAGCCATCAAAAACCTGCTGCCCATGCAACCGGGCGATGTTCCCGACACCTATGCCGATGTGGATGCACTTATGGAGGATGTGGATTATCGCCCCACCACACCGGTTGAGGTGGGAATAGAAAAGTTTGTGGCCTGGTACAGGGATTATTACAAGGTTTAGGCCTTATCCACCCAGGGCGGCAACCGCCCCAACCATTATTTTGAGGAACTGGCCCATGAGCAAAGCGGTAACCCATGCAATGACGGTTGATGTGGAGGACTACTTCCATGTCGCCGCCTTTGCCAAGGTGATAAAACCGAGCGAATGGGCGCAGTGGCCGTCACGCGTGGAAGCCAACACCGACAAGCTCCTGCAAGTGTTTGCGGACCACAACCTCAAAATTACCTTTTTTATTCTGGGCTGGGTCGCTGAGCGCTACCCGCAGCTTGTCCAACGCATACAGGCACAGGGCCATGAGATAGCCTCTCACGGCTACAGCCACCAGCTGATTTACCTACAAGATCCCAACACTTTTCGCACAGAAACGGCAAAATCCAAACAAATTCTTGAGCAGATCGCCCAAACCCCAATTACCGGTTACCGCGCCGCCAGCTACTCCATCACCCGCAGGTCACTCTGGGCTCTGGATATCCTGGCCGAATTGGGCTTTACCTGGGATTCAAGCATCTTCCCCACCCGTCACGACAACTACGGCATACCCGGCAGCCCGGAGGAGCCCTACAAAATAATTACCACCTCAGGCGCCGAACTGCTGGAGTTCCCCCTTACCACCGCCAAAGTACTGGGCCAGGCGGTGCCCGCCGCCGGTGGCGGCTATTTCCGCCAGTACCCCTATGCACTTTCGCGCTGGCTGTTCACCCGCGCCAGCCACAACCAGAGCAAACCGCAAATCTTCTACTTACACCCCTGGGAAATAGACCCAGAACAGCCGCGCATCCCTAATGCCAGCTGGTTTAGCAACTTCCGCCACTACACCAACCTCCACCGCTGCCTGCCCCGCCTGAAGCGCATGCTTAACGACTTCCCCTTTGGGACCATGAGCCAGAGCCTGGGGGCAATAACACACCTCCCCAGCCTTCATTTAACCGATCTGGCCAATCGCCCTTAAATTGGGCATGGACGAGATCAGCTCTGCCCAGTAGAATCGCGTCCTCACCTAAGGACAGCACATATATAGAAGGAAGAGGGCAACAAATAGTCACCCTCAAAATAAGCGCCCGTAGCTCAGCTGGATAGAGTAGCGGCTTCCGAAGCCGTTGGTCACAGGTTCGAATCCTGTCGGGCGCGCCAAGTACGCACTCTCACCAACCCTAGATTTAACCTAGCCTGGATGCTTGCTGCTAAACGCTGCACCAGCTAAAAACCACCGAAATGCCCTTGAGCATAACCTGATTAAATTTTAGGTATAAGTGTTGCATTTAAAACCTGAAAATAGTCGTTTAAGGTTGACCTCAAGCAATAAGGCTCGGATTCAGAGAGCGGGTTGCTTTTGAAAGTCGTCATTAATTGAAATATATTTGCCATATTCTTTTGGGCAAATATTCACTTTACTTTCAAAGGATTAGGTAGCTATGAAAGTTACTGTATTTGGCATCGGTTATGTGGGTTTAGTGCAAGCCGCCATATTGGCAGAGGTCGGCCACCAAGTCGTTTGCGTAGACGTGGACGAATCCAAGGTTGAGCGACTAAAACAGGGACATATACCGATTTATGAGCCCGGTCTTGAACCCTTGGTTAAAGAAAATTTTGCCGCCGGTCGGCTGAACTTCACCACAGATGCAGCCGCGGGCGTTAAGCACGGTGAAGTGCAATTTATTGCTGTTGGTACACCCCCTGATGAAGATGGCTCCGCCGATCTCAAATATGTACTTGCTGTCGCCAAAACCGTGGCAGAACATATGGAGCGTCATCAAATAGTGGTCGACAAGTCCACTGTACCCGTGGGAACAGGTGACAAAGTAGCCGCCAAAATCAGGGAGATACTTTCTCAACGCGGTCGCGAAGACCTAACCTTCGATGTGGTCTCCAACCCGGAGTTTCTTAAAGAGGGCTCCGCCGTTGCGGACTGCATGAAACCCGACCGCATTGTAATTGGTACAGACAGTAAAACTGCCGAAGACACCATGCGCGAGCTCTACGCTCCTTTTAATCGCAATCACGAAAAAATCATCGTGATGGATGTGCGCAGTGCCGAACTGACCAAGTACGCAGCCAACTGCATGCTCGCTACCAAAATCAGCTTTATGAACGAGATGGCAAATCTAGCGGAAATCCTCGGCGCCGATATCGAGGCTGTGCGCCAAGGCATAGGTAGCGACCCTCGTATTGGTTATCATTTCATCTATCCCGGCGTAGGCTACGGCGGCTCCTGTTTTCCTAAGGATGTACAAGCGTTGATTCGCACTGCCGACCAGATCCAGTTTGACGCAAAGCTGCTTAAGGCTGTTGAAGCGCGCAACGAAGAGCAGAAAACGACCCTGTTCCAAAAAATTCAGAAGCATTTTGGCAACAATTTGCAAGGCAAAACTTTTGCACTCTGGGGCCTTAGCTTTAAACCCAATACCGACGATATGCGCGAAGCCCCGTCGCGGGTACTTATGGAAGCGCTCTGGGCAGCTGGCGCCAAAGTCCAGGCCTACGACCCGGAAGCCATGCACGAAACCCAACGCATTTACGGCAATCGCGAGGAACTATTGCTGTGCGGCACCAAAGAAAGCGCACTTAAACACGCCGACGCGCTGGTGATAGTTACTGAATGGCAAGCTTTCCGCGCACCCGATTTCGACACCATTAAAGACCTGCTGAGCGAATCGGTGATTTTTGATGGTCGCAACATGTACGACACTAAACGTATGCACAAACGTGGCTTTACCTACTACTCG
>CBINKF010000169.1:0-6567 GCA_966251115.1 uncultured Cellvibrio sp. | reverse complement strand
CTTCAGGTTGCACTGGCTCGCGCGGGGCGGCTATTCTAGCGCTGAAACGCCCAATCGCAAAACCACTAAACGGCCAGCATGACCTATGTTTTTACTAATTGCACAGCCGTTGGGCAAAGCCCAGATAAGCGCCTGGCTGGCCAGTGAAGTTTTAATCGGTTTTTGCCCAGCATAATCGCATCCAGATAATCAGACTTAACAAAACAATATAGGCTCAGGCAGGGATTTATGACACCAACTGACATTCAACCCAAACACAGAAGTATTAAGACTGATGTCTGGCGACTTATCTTTATCCCCTCGCTGGTTATTATTCTGCTGATCAGTGTTAGCCTGTCCCTGCTTTGTATCACTCAACTCAATAAATATGTGGACGACCGCGGTCGAGTACTGGCCGAAAAAACTGCCCATTTGATTTATTCCCCCCTGCGCAGTAAAAATTACACCCAGGTACAAAATATTCTCGATGCGGTTATTGAGGAGCCCAATATTCGCGCGGTTCATGTTTACCTAACCGAGACAGATCGCAGTTTTCATTCCGGCCCGCAGTTCTCCCCCACCCGCGACCCCGGCGAGCCCAACTTAAAAAACCCGATAAAGCGCGAGACATTTCGCAGCTATCGTTTTGCCAACCCCCTGGTTAACAGCGCAGGTAAAGACCCTCAAGGCTGGGTGGAAATTGAACTGCTCTCCGCCCCCTTTTTGGTCATGCGTTACGAAGCGCTGATTTTGGTAATCGCGCTAACCCTGCTGAGCCTGATTATCGGCGCCTACTTTGCGCTCTCGCTATACACCAAAATTGTACAGCCGCTAAACCACATCAAAGGCGTGGTGCAACAACTGGCGCGCGGTAAACTCAGCGAGCGTATCGCGGAGCAGACCACCAGCGAATTTTTTGGCCTGGCGGAATCCATTAATACCATGGCCGAATCCATGGAGTCGGCACAGCAGGATCTGCAGGCGCACATCGATAACGCGATTGAAGATTTGCGCGAGACACTGGAGACCATCGAGATCCAAAACGTAGAACTGGATATGGCGCGCAAAGAGGCGCTGGAGGCCAGCCGTGTCAAATCGGAGTTTCTCGCCAATACCAGCCATGAAATACGC
This sequence comes from uncultured Cellvibrio sp., assembly GCA_966251115.1. GTDB lineage: Bacteria > Pseudomonadota > Gammaproteobacteria > Pseudomonadales > Cellvibrionaceae > Cellvibrio. The sequence goes on along the minus strand of CBINKF010000169.1, from coordinate 5,457 downwards.
ACACCACTGAACGGCATTCTCGGCTTTGTCAATCTCGCCCTGAAAACCGACCTGACTGATCAGCAGAGCGAATATCTGGAAACAATTCGCGACTCGGCGCAAAACCTGCTCACCGTTATTAACGGCATTCTGGATTTCTCCAAAATTGAATCGGGCAAACTCACACTGGATTACGCACCGGTACCCATTCGCAAAAGTGTGGATGAGGTATTGCACATGCTCGCCCCCGACGCCCACGAAAAAAATCTTCAATTAATCACCTATGTTGAGCCGAGTATTCCCAAAAACCTGCTCGGCGACGCCCTGAGGCTCAAACAGGTGCTGTCCAATTTGGTAAGTAATGCCATCAAATACAGCGATGCTGGAAATATCATCGTCGACGTGACCATCGAGCAGCGTCAGGAAACGCAAATCACCATTAAAGTCGCCGTGATAGACCAGGGCATAGGCCTGTCAGCCGAAGCTCAGGAGCAACTTTTCAGCGCCTTTAGCCAAGCCGATAACTCCATAGCGCGCGAGCACGAGGGCACGGGTTTGGGGCTGGCCATTTGCAAGGGGCTGGTAGAGCGTATGCACGGTGAAATCGGTGTGATCAGTGAGCAGGACAAGGGCTCCACCTTTTGGTTTACCGCACGCCTGGGCATAGATAAACGCCAGCCGGCACCCAGTCACCTGGCTGATCTAAGCGAGTATCGGATTCTGCTTTGCGGTGATAATCCCGCCTCAATTAAACAGCTTGAAAATTTGCTGCACGAATGGCATGCCAATACCCAGCAGATAGCCGCCATTCACGACTGCTTTCCAATTATGAAGCAGGCTCGTGTGCTGGAGCAGAGTTTTGATCTGCTGGTATTGGATATAGCGCCCAACGAGCGCAAGATCCCACCGATATTACTCAACAATTTGGGAGAGCAATTACAGCAGGAGTTCAACTGCACCTTAGTCGTTTGTTGCACGCCCGCACACCAGCGGCTATTCCGCACGCACAGCGAACAAAATACCACCCTGTTTATCAATAAACCCATCGCCTATGACAGCCTATTGCAGACTCTGGGGCGGCAACTGGATGTTCACATAAAAGAGTTGCGCGATCAGGAGGCGGAGGAAACCCAGCGCCCCAGCGCCAAAGTATTATTGGTAGATGACAACCCCGCCAACTTGCAATTGGCCGCTGAATTATTGCGCGGGCTAAACACTCAGGTTGTCACTGCCGACAACGGCAAACAGGCGGTCGAAATTTGCAATGAACAGGAATTTGATCTGATTTTTATGGATATCCAAATGCCGGGCATGGACGGTATAGAGGCGACCAAACACATTCGCAGCAAAGAAGAGGGTAAACGTCGAACTCCCATAATTGCATTAACTGCCCATACCATTACCGAACAGAAATCCGAACTGCTCATTGCCGGTATGGACGACTGTATTAGCAAGCCCGTCAATGAAGTTCAACTGGCTCATATTATTAATCGCTGGGCCAGCTTGACGGGTAAAAAAAATGTGGTCATCAGCAACGAGGATGCCCCGGCTCCCAGTTTGCGCCTCACACTACCGGGCGAGTTGGGTTCGGTAGATATTCAACTCTGCCTGAAGCTTGCCAATAACAAACCTGCCTTAGCGCGCGACATGCTCAGCATGTTGCTCAACTCACTGGAAAGCGAAAAGGCCAATATCAACACTGCCCTGACCGCGCAGGACTTTGAGCAGTTGGGTGAGCTGATCCACCGCCTCTATGGTAGCTGCTGTTATTGTGGGGTTCCTAAACTGAAGCACATCAGCGGATTACTGGACAAGCTGTTCCAGGCCAAGGATTATGACAATGCGCGCGACGCGATACCCGCGCTCAATCACGCGCTGGATGAAGTCGCTCGCTGGGGTAGGGATAAAAATCTGGATAACGTATTTGGATTAGAGCAACCCGTATCGGCAAACTAAAACTCTGCGCAACCGGCCAGGCTATCACTTACCGGGCGATCACCTATCAGGTTATCAATAGCCATTAAGGGCTATTTTGCTGCGGATTTTTGGGGGCGCCAAATAGCTCCCGGCTCTTTAACGGACGCCTGCCCAAGAGCGGCTTGAACAGCATTCGTGACAGACGCTTAGCCTGCTGGCGAGTCTCATGTGCGGAATAATCACTGGCGGCTATAGCCAGCAGCACTGCACCTGGAAATAAGCTACCGGGCTGGCTTTCACCACGCTGATGTTCCCGCGCATCAACATCGGCGGGCAGTGTAAAAAAACCCTCGTGAATATCGCAGCAATAATTTCTATCTGGTCGGATAGGTGCTGAATCGCGCGCATCCTGGGTAAAGTCCAACCCATATCCCAAGCCCGCCAACAAAAAAAATTCGAGCTGGCGCAGTATCGGCTCCAGCTCCTCCTGATCAGCCAGGCGTCTCAAGCTCTGCTCGTAGACTTCAAACAAATAAGGAATAGCATCCTGCTCTGGTAACAGGCGCACCAGAATTTCGTTTAGATAAAAGCCGGCGTAAAGATGATTTGCGACTAACCTCAGTTGGTGCTGATCAGATTCAAAAGCGGTAATTAATTTTAGATTGGATTTGCCTTGCCAATTAACCAGCAATCGCTGAAAAGGGTTGAGCATTTGGCGCTTGCTGCCCTTGCCCTGACGCACCCCGCGAGCCACAGCGGTAATCCTGCCATACACGGGGGTCAGTAAATCGAGCAGCAGGCTGGTGTCCCGGTAGGGGCGCGCGTGCAACACATAGGCAGGCTGCAAATCAACGCGCATGATAACTAAAAATCGTCATAGCCCAGGCTGCGCAAAGCCCGTTCGTCATCCGACCAGCCTGACTTTATTTTCACCCAGAGGTTGAGCATCACTTTCATTTCAAAAAGCTTTTCCATGTCCAGGCGCGCCTCTGTGCCAATGAGCTTTATGCGCTCGCCTTTGTCGCCTATAAGGATATTTTTCTGTCCGTTCTTTTCCACCAATATCAGCGCAGAGATACGCAGCAGGTTACCCTCCTGCTTGAACTCTTCTATCTCCACCGCCATTTCATAGGGCAGTTCATCGCCCAGCTGACGAGTAATTTTTTCGCGCACAATTTCGGCCGCCATAAAGCGCGAACTGCGGTCAGTGATTTGATCCTCCGGGTACATATGAATACCCTCGGGCAGGCGATCCACCACCAGCTGCTCCAGGCGATCAAGATTGGTATTGCGCAGCGCCGAGATGGGAACAATTTCTTCAACGTTCAAGCGCTCGGACAGCTGCTGCAGGTGTGGCAGCAATTCCTCTTTATCGGTAATTTGATCTACTTTATTCACTGCCAAAATAATGGGGCACTGAACATACTGAAGTTTTTCGGCAACAGCCTCATCCTCGTCGTTCCAGATAAATTTATCCACTACAAAAACCACCAGGTCCACATCCTTCATGGCGCTGGTAGCGGCGCGGTTCATATAGCGGTTGATGGCTTTTTGCTGCCCCAGATGCATTCCAGGTGTATCCACAAAAATAATTTGTACATCGCCCTCGGTTTTAATGCCCAACACCGCGTTGCGTGTTGTTTGCGGTTTGCGCGAGGTAATGCTGATCTTTTGTCCCAGCAGGTGGTTGAGCAGCGTCGATTTGCCGACATTGGGGCGCCCCACTATAGCGACATAGCCGCAGTGGCTCACTGTGGAATCAAAGTCCTGGGACATGGAAATACCTGTAAAAGAAAAGAAAGAGGACAATATTGAGGAACAGGTTATTACTTAACCTTAAGGATTTCCAGCATCGCAGCTGCAGCCTGCTTTTCCGCTTCGCGACGGCTGGATGCCTGTGCCTGAGTTGGGGTTTTACTTAGCGTCACATAACACTCGATGGTAAACACCTGGGCATGGCCCTCACCACCCACCTCAATGACACGGTACTCAGGTAGCGGTTGATGCTGGGACTGCAGGTATTCCTGTAAACGCGATTTGGCATCTTTGGCGGATGTAGCCAAGGTCAGCGCGGCCAGTCTATCTTTATACCAGTCCAAAACCCGCGCACGACAGGATTCCAAACCCGATTCCAGATAGATAGCGCCAATTATTGCCTCTACCGCATCCGCGAGTATGGAGTCGCGCCGGTGGCCGCCGGATTTCAACTCCCCCTCCCCTAACACCAGACACTCCCCCAATTGAAATTCCCTCGCCAACTGCGCCAGGGTCTCCCCCTTAACCAATTGCGACCGCAAACGGCTCAACTGGCCTTCACGTGCATCGGGGAATTTTTTAAACAGCGCTTCGCCTATCAGCAGATTCAGTATTGAATCGCCTAAAAATTCGAGCCGTTCATTGTTGGTTGCACTGTGGCTGCGGTGGGTCAACGCCAGCTGTAACTGGCGTTTCTCAACAAATTGGTAGCCTAATCTAAGCTCCAAGCGAAAAAAAATTTGATTTTCCACTAAAATTATTCGTCGACTGACTTTTCACTGGGAAGAGGGCTGCAACATAATTCGACATGATTACTATTCAGGTGGTTTTCGAAAGTTAGCACCAAATCTATATTCCAAAGGAAAGGAACGCGGGTTTCATAATCAACAGTAACTAAAATACGCTCATGAGATCTATAAATTTCAATATTTTCCGTTGGTCCATCACGACGAACATTATTGATCATATAGAAATTTTCCAGTTTTTTACGGATTTCGCTGTCGCTCATATCACTTAATCGATCGCCACTATCCTGAATCGAGCGTAAGGCGGAAATCACGTACTTATTTTCAGCGTATAGAGGGACCACTTTGAACGCAAACATAAGGAAAAAACCGGCGGCAGCCAGTACTACCAACCACTGAAACAATCCCATACCCCGTTGACGAGCCAGAGTCTTCATAGGCTTCCCCTTAATAATTTACAACCCCGGTCAAATCTGCCAGGTATTCAGATTATTGAATCATACCTACATCATCAAAACTGGGAATACTCAGCAACTTTTCCCAATGCATCCACACCGCAAAGGCTTTTCCCACAATCGCATTTTCAGACACAAAAGACGAAGTCTGCCAGCCGCTGCTATCCAGACTGTTATCACGATTGTCTCCCATCATAAAATAGTGTCCATCGGGCACTACCCAGGTGCCGTCAACACTCAATGGGCCCGGGCGGTGACATTTTTGCATAATGTGTTTTTTAGTGCCCAAATCCTCTTCAGTTACCGACAACTGAGACCAGACCTGGGCACAAAAAGATGCTGGCTCAGGTGTTTTGTTGGCAATAAAGGTCTGCGGCATTTCCTGATCATTAATATACAACTGGTTGTTGGTATAGCGAATAGTATCGCCAGGAAGACCGATCACGCGTTTAATATAGTAGGTATCCGGATGATCCGGCGGAAAAAACACCATAACATCGCCGCGTTTAGGTTTGTCGACAGGAATTACTTGTGTATTTAGTACCGGCAGACGTATTCCATAAGCGAATTTATTGACCAGAATAAAATCGCCGACTTTCAGGGTG
>CBINKF010000168.1:0-6568 GCA_966251115.1 uncultured Cellvibrio sp. | reverse complement strand
CTTTGTCGCTGAGGCTGCCGAGCGCATTGACTATGTTGGTGTTGCTGTGACGGCCAATAATTAATTCCGCCATAAGCGCGGGAAACGCCAGCAAAAACGCCAGCACTAAATAGGCCAGCACAAAAGCGGCGCCGCCGTTATTGGCAGCCTGGGTGGGAAAGCCCCAGATGTTGCCTAGGCCAATGGCGGAGCCGGAGGCGACCATTAAAAATCCAAAACTGGAAGAGAAGTGGGCGCGCGCTTGGCTCATGAGATGTCCTTGGCTGGCGGGTGAGATTATTTTTGACTGGTTTGAAACAGACGCTGCTTGTCGCGCGCCCAGTCGCGGGCTTTTTCGGTTTCGCGCTTGTCGTGCTGCTGCTTGCCTTTGGCGATGGCCACTTCGCATTTGATCAAATGGTTTTTCCAATAGAGCGCGGTGGCGACGACGGTGTAGCCCTTTTGCTCTATGGCGTCCTGCATGCGATTGAGCTCGCGCCGGTTGAGCAGCAATTTGCGCGTGCGCAGCGGCTCGGTCACAAAGTGGGTGGAGGCGCTGGCCAGGGGCGTGATGCGCGCGCCGTGCAGCCAGGCCTCGCCGTTTTTAAACTGCACAAAGGCATCGGTGATCTGGCCCTTATCGGCGCGCAGGCTTTTTACCTCCCAGCCAGTCAGCGCCAGGCCGGCTTCAAAGCGCTCGTGCAATTCGTAATCGAATTTGGCTTTTTTGTTGAGGGCAATGGTGGTGCCGGAGTTCTTGGGTTTTTTACTGGCCATGAAAGGGGCTTGTCTAACCTGATTTAATGAAAAAATAGCGGGGCATTATATCGGCAAACCCTAGGGGGTGTCTTGCCCCGGTGCGCCGCTGGCGTTTGGTGGAGAATCGGGTTGCAGGTAGGTGCGGTAATAGTCGGGGCTAAAAACCTGGCTGCCGGTGGGCAGATCCGGGTTGGTCAACTGGATCACCCGGCGCCCGGCCATGCGCGCCAGCGCCGCGCGCACGCTGGGGTGGGAGTAAAACAGCCGGTCGTAGGTGCCACTCGCCTGCAGTTTTTGCAGGCCCAACTCCAGGCGCCGCGCCAGCTGCTCATTGTTGCGATTGACAAAAAAATACAGTGCTGAGGGGTAGTAGAGCAGCAGCTGCGGCTCCAGTTGCAGCTGGTTTTGGTCGATAAAGGCCTGCTCTTCGGTAATTTCCAAAATCCCGCGCGGAAAGTAATCAAAGCGCTTGGCCGCCAGCATGCGATAAAAGTTGGCGGCAAAGGTGCCGCCTTCAAAACCCAGTTTGTTGTAGGTAAAGACGCGCGCGTCCGGCCATTGGCTGTTGAGCCCGGCGGTGAGTTGCGCCAGCTGCGCCAGCGAGTTTATCGACGCGAAGCGCGCGCTCTCTTGGGGGCGGATAACCAGCACCCTGAAACCATAGAGTCCGCGCATCAATGGGACGCGAATCGCGCGCAGGCGGCTTTCGCGTGCGCGGTCGGTGATGGTCCAGATCACCTGGTTGCCTTGTTTGGCGCGCTGCAACTGCGCAATCCAGCGCGCCTGGGTCATATCTAGCGTACTGAATTGCAGGCGGATGATTTCGTTATCGGCTTTGCTGGCGTCGAGCGCTGCCTGTAACAACTGGGTGAGGAAGTCGCCCGGCGGTGTGGGGCGAATCAGCAGCTCGACGCGATATTCCTTAAGCCCGCCCGATTCCTTAAGCCCGCCTGCCGTGGTTGTCTGCCCCTGGCACTGCTCGATCCAGAGCAGCCCCAGGCTGCTGTAGATCAACAGGAGAAGGTGGATGTATGGCTTCATAGGGCAGACAGGTCCATTGACTAGGCTGATGAGTATAACCAAGTTTGCACAGCGCCTGTTTTGTAGGGCGTCTGTTTTGCACGGCATCTGATTGAGATAGCGCCTGACCTGGGCGAACCCAGGTTTAGCGAGACGGGCGCGGAAGGGCTTGTGTACAATCGCGCTTTTGGGACTTCGGAAAAAGGCTATGCAACACGAGGATGCGCCCGTGACAAGACTCAAGCAGCACGCCATCTGGGGCCAGCGCGGCACCTTTATCCTGGCCGCCACCGGCTCTGCCGTGGGCCTGGGCAATATCTGGAAATTTCCCTATATCACCGGCGAAAACGGCGGTGGTGCGTTTGTGTTGATGTACCTGTTTTGCATTGCCCTGATTGGCATTCCCATCATGATGGCCGAGGTTATGCTTGGCCGGCGCGGGCGCGCCAACCCGATTTTTGCGATGGAGAATGTGGCCCAGGAGGCGGGCGCCTCCCAGGGCTGGAAAATTATCGGCATCATGGGGGTGCTGGCCGGCTTTATTATCCTGTCGTTTTACACGGTGATAGGCGGCTGGACCCTGGAGTATTTTTGGGCGGCAATTCAAGGCCAATTTGCCGGCCTCGATGGCGACAGCTCCACGGCGCTGTTCAACCACGTGCAGTCGGCCGAAGGCGGCATGATTGAGGCCCACGGCCTGTTCAGCCTGATGACTTTGCTGGTGTTGGCTCTGGGCGTTAACAAAGGCCTGGAGGTCGCGGTGCGCATTATGATGCCGCTGCTGTTTTTGCTGCTGCTGGTGCTCTTGGGCTATGCCTATAACACCGGCGAGTTTGGCTTGTCGTGGAACTTTATGTTCAGTTTTAACCCGCAGGATCTCAGCTGGGAGGCGACCCTGGTGGCCCTGGGTCACGCCTTTTTTACCCTGAGCCTGGCGATGGGCGCGATTATGGCCTACGGCTCTTACATGCCCCACACCAGCTCCATCAGTCGCACGGTGGTGATAGTCGCCTTTTTGGATACCCTGGTGGCGATTATGGCGGGCCTGGCGATTTTTGCCTTTGTGTTTGCCACCCCGGGTATAGCGCCGGCTGGCGGCCCGGGTCTGATGTTTGTCTCGCTCCCCGTGGCTTTTGGCCACATGGCCGGGGGCACCTTTATCGGTAGCGCCTTCTTTTTAATGGTGATTTTGGCGGCCTGGAGCTCGAGCATTTCGATTTTGGAACCGGCGGTGGCCTATGTCACCGAGCGCTTTGCGCTGCCGCGCCTCCTGGCCTGTGGGTTGATTGGCTTTAGCGCCTGGCTGCTGGGGTTAGGTTCGGTGTTCTCGTTTAATATCTGGGCCGACAAGCAGTTCCTCTGGGGCAAAAACTTTTTTGATTCCATGGATTTTATCGCCACCAATATGCTGCTGCCGAGCGGCGGCTTTTTAATTGCACTGTTTGTCGGCTGGGTGCTTAAGCGCGAGCAGGCTCATCACGAGTTTCGCCAGGAGACGCCCGCCGTGCTCGGGCTCTGGCGCTGGGTGCTCAAGTACGTGTCGCCGCTGCTGGTGCTGGCGGTGCTGATCAACGGGCTTCACCCGCTGGTTGTCCAGGTGTTGGCGGAGTAGGAGTTAGCTTTGGTACAGCGAGTGGAGCGCTCGGCCCTGGTGGCCTATTCGGCGCAGCAGATGTTTGATCTGGTTAATGATATTGAGGCCTATCCCCAGTATATGGACGGCTGCGTGGGCGCGCGCGTTCTGGCGCGCGGCGAGGGCTGGCTGGAGGCGCGCCTGGAACTGTCCAAAGCCGGTGTCAGCCAGGCCTTTGTCACCCGCAACCAGCTGCAGCCACCGCAGCAGATGACCCTGGAACTGGTGGATGGCCCGTTTAAATTTTTGCGCGGTGTCTGGCGTTTTCAGGCGCTTAACGACAGTGCCTGCAAGGTGATTTTTGAATTGGAATTTGAATTGCAAAATCGCCTGCTGGGTATGGCCATTGGCAAATTATTTGAATCCATCGGCAGTAAACAAGTGGATGCGCTCTGCGCGCGCGCCAAACAGATTTATTCGTAAGTTGTAGAGCTTGAGCGAGAGTTAAGCATGGCAGATTTTGATCTCATCAACGTGGAAGTGGCCTACGCCCTGCCGCACAAACAAAAAATTATTGCGCTGCTGGTGGAACCGGGCACTACCGCGCTACAGGCGGTGCAGCGCTCGCGTATTGGCGAGCACTTTCCCGAGCTGGATATCACCACCGCCAAGCTGGGGATTTTTGGCCAGGCCCTGGGCACCAAGGGGTTGAACCCGGCTGACAGCTATGTGCTGCACCAGGGCGACCGGGTGGAAATCTATCGCCCGCTCACCTCCGACCCCAAGGATGCGCGCCGCAAACGCGCCGAGAAAGCGGCAGATAAATCTGCCGATAATTAACCCCTGCGCCCCAGTGCGCGGCGTTTGATGTCTTGCGCCCGCGTTTTTTGCGCTCCGGAGCGCAATCCCGGCGCCTGCTGGCCTACGATCTGGCCTATTTTGCACTACACTGATTTTTATTCTGCAGGTGCAATTTGGGCGCCATAGCCCGGCGCAATCCAGTTCTTTTTGTAGTGACGCCTCGTTAGCGTCCCGCGCACCTGTCTTTCACTGGTTGCTAAGAGTAAAGGCATGGTTTCACCTCTGGCCCGTTGGTATCCCTGGCTTCCCGGCCTTTCGGCAGTCGCCGCTGTGGTGGTCTTTGCCTGGCTGCTGGTTATAGATTGGCGCAACCAGGAGCGCGACTGGCAGATGTTTTTGCAGCAAGAGCAGCGCCATCAGATTGGACTGCTCACCAGTCAGGAGCGCGCGCAGTTCAACCTGGCGCAGCTGTTGGCGCAGATGATTGCCACCGACCCCGTTTTTATTGCCGCTGTGCGCAGCGCCCACCAGCTCTATCAGGAGGAGCAGGCGAGCGGAACCAATTTGCGCACCCAGCAGGCGCGCCAGCAACTCTATTCTCAGCTCGAGCGCGACTGGAAGCGCATGCAAGCCCTGGGCGCAATCCAGTTGAGCCTGTTTTTCTCCCCCGGTGCGGTGAACTTTGTGCGTATGAGTAGCAGCGAGCGCTTTGGCGACAGCGTCGCCGGCGTCAGACCGCTGGTTACCGGGGTATTCAGTAGTGGCACTGCGGCCTTGGGGGTGGATGTCAACCACGAGGGCAGCGCCTACAGCGCCTTGCTTCCTATAACCGCCGATGCCCAGGGCGCACCGGTGATTGCGGTGCTCGAAGTGTCCTTTAGCATCCTGCCTGCCTACTTGGAGCCGGGCACCGACATGGCGGTTTTTTTGCGCAAGTCGTCACTCGACAGCCTGCTCTGGGAGCAATCGATTCAGCGCATGAACAAACTCAGTCAGACCACGGTGGACATCTGGCGCCTGGAGCGCACCAGCTCGCCACTGCTGCTGGAGTGGTGGAGCCGCGGACAGATACCCATAGGGCGCGGCGCCCAGCAATTGGCGGCGCGCGACAAGCGCCAGTATTTAGTGAGCTGGACCGAGCGCAGCCGCACCGGCCTGGCCGAGGGCAACCCGGAACTGGCCCTGGCACTTTGGACGGATGTCAGCGACCAGTACCGCAGCTACCTGCAGCGCCGCCAGCAGAGCCTGTGGCGGTGGGTCGGCCTGGCGCTGGGGGCCGAGTTGCTGCTGTTGCTGTTCTGGCAATTGGCCAAGGGTTATATCCGCGGTTTGATGGCCCTGCACGACCAGTCGCTCAAGCGCGAAGTGACCAACAGCGAGCAGGCGCGCCAGCGCCTGGCCCTGGCGCTGCGCTCCAGCGAGTCGGGTTTTTGGGAGTGGGACATAGTCCACGACAAGGCCAGTTTCTCGCCCGAGTGGCGCCAGCTGTGCGGCCTGCCGCCCGCCGCCTCCGGTGCCCAGGACCTGGATGAATGGATGAGCCGGGTGCACCCCGCCGACAAGCGCGCCAGCTACTCGGACATGATTCGCCATATCAAGGGCGAAACCCCCATGTACGAAAACGAATACCGCCTGCGCGTGGGCGATGGCAGCTACAAGTGGATACACACCCGCGGGCGGGTGGTGGAGTGGCAACCCGACGGCAAGGCAGCGCTGATGCTCGGGGTATACAGCGATGTCACCCAGCGTAAAAACATGGAGCTGATCACCATTCGCCAACAGGCGGCACTGCACTCGCTCAACGAAATTGCCTCGCTCTCCTCGGTCGACCCGGATGAGCAACTGCGCCAGGCGCTGGCGCTGGCAGTGCGCTATCTGGGGTTAACCAACGGCGCTATCAGTGAATCCAGCATGGGGCGCTATCTGGTGCGTATCCAGTACTCGCTGCGCGAGCTGGAGGAACTGCCCGACTCCCTGCCGCTGTCGCAAACCTATTGCAGCCTGACGCTGGCGGCCAAGGATGTGGTGGCCGAGGACAATATCCCGCAGAGCTCGCTGGCCGATCACCCGGCCTTTAAACGCAGCAAACAGGAAACCTACATAGGCGTGCCGCTGTGGATTGAGGGCGAACTTTTCGGCACCCTCTCGTTTAGCGCGCGCAAAAGTCGCCAGCACGAATACGATCGCCTGGACAAGGATTTTGTGCGCCTGCTCGCGCGCTGGATCAGTTCAGTAGTGGAGCGCTGGCAACAGGACAAGGATAAAAAAGAAATTCTCGACCGCTTCCATAAGCTGTCGGAGCGGGTGCCGGGGTTTTTGTACCAGTATCAACTGCGCCCCGACGGCAGCTCGTTTTTCCCCTATGCCAGCCCCGGTATAAACAGTATTTACCACCTCAGCCCCGAGGAGGTGCGCGAGGACGCGAGCAAGGTGTTT
>CBINKF010000167.1:0-6594 GCA_966251115.1 uncultured Cellvibrio sp. | reverse complement strand
CATGAACCCCTGGTTATTACAAGATGGTCTATTTATTTACAGGATGGATTAGCTGGGCAGACCGATCCAACGAATAACTGGCAGCGCTTTGTCGTGTGCGGCAATTTCGATGCGGGTATGACTGGCATAGTCAATATTCAGTTGCTTGTACAAGCTGGGTTTGCGCCAGTCCCATTGCATGATGTGAGCGATAAGCACGCGAATAACGCCGCCGTGGCAAATCACCAGTTGATGGCCGCTGTTGTGATTGGCGAGGAGCTTGTCCCAGGCGCTAATAACCCGCTGTCCAAACTGTTTTAGGCTTTCACCTTTGGGGGCCTGGGCTTCTTGCGGATTATTCCAAAATGCTTCGAGTGCATCCCAGTTTTCCTGCAACTGTTCATAGGGGACACCATCCCACTCACCAAAGTGCATCTCTTGTAATTGCGGTTCCAGGCACACGGGCAGGTCGGCTTGCGCCGCAAAAAATTTGGCCATGGCCGCGCACCTATCCAGCGGTGAACTGATGATATGGGTTATGGGTTGATGATTGTGAATTTGCTCCAGCGCTCCGCGCAGCTCGCGCGCACCTGCTTCGCTGAGGCTGATGTTGGTGTGGCCGTAGAGCGCGGCAGGGCCGGCGACTTGTCCGTGTCTTAACAGTGTTATTGTTCGTGTCATACGTCCCCCAAGCGTTAAAAATTTTTACCCTGGCGTTGAGCTTTTTTAAGTTCTAACCCCAGGCCTGCCGCAATAAACACCACTTGATCTGCCAGCGCTGCAATGCGTTGATTTAGTCTGCCAGCTTCATCGACAAAGCGGCGATTCACCTCCCCCATAGGGATTATGCCGAGGCCCACTTCATTGGCAACCAAAATAATATGGGCTTGCGCCTCGCTGCAGCTTTGACTTAGCTCAGTAAACAGCTGATTAAAATCCTGCTGCGGAAAATGGTACAGCTGGTTGTTAAGCCACAGGGTTAAGCAGTCCACCAGAATAATGTGTTGTTTAGCTGATTCCTCCCTTAGCAGCTGCGCTAATTCCAGCGGGCATTCGCGCAGCGCCCAATGGGCGGGACGCTGTTGCTGGTGATGTTCAATGCGCGCGCGCATTTCGTCATCCAGTGCTGTGGCAGTGGCAACATAAGTCACGGGCAGATTACTGGCGATGGCAAGTTGTTCGGCGTAGCGGGATTTGCCCGAGCGGGCACCACCTAAAATTAAACTGATCATGGTTGCTGCCCTGCAATAATCACAAGATAAATAACAAGTTCTACCAGTTGCTGCACAGCGCCCAGGGTATCGCCGGTATAGCCTCCCAGTTGTTGCTGCAAATAGCGTTTGGCTAACAATCTGAGTAATACACAGGCACTCAATAAACTCAGGCCGGTAATCGGTGGAAAAAATAAAAACGCGGGCAGGGCGCTGGCGAGCAACACTATCAAATCGGTGCGCGATTGGTTGTTGGCCAGCGGCTTGCTTTTGCTTGCGTCGCTATCGCTTACATAAACCATATCAAAAATTAAGCTACCGGATAGCGCGCGCGACAGACTGTAGGCCAGCAGCAGTGCCCAGGGGATATCAGCGCATTCGCTCAACAATAAAAATTTGCCCAGCAGCGCCAGTACCAGGGCGCTGGCGCCATAGGTGCCTATACGGCTGTCCTTCATAATGGCGAGTTTTTTTTCGCGGGTGAAACCGCCGCCCAGGCCATCGGCCGTATCGGCCAAACCGTCTTCGTGAAAGGCACCGGTGAGTAACAGGCTGAACAGCATCGCCAACCAAATGCTGATTGGCTGCGAAAAAAAGGTATTGGCGGTGGCAAACGCAGTCGCCACCAAGCTGCCCAGCAGCCAGCCCACCAGAGTGAAATAACGGCTGGCGCGGTTGAGCAGCTCGGGGGAATAAGCCACCCAGGCGGGCATGGGAATGCGACTGAAGAAACCCAGCGCGAGAAAAAACAAATTGAGTTGTTGTTTGAAAAAACTCAAACGGTGACTCCCGCCGATTCAAAGGTGGCCATGTCGTTATAAAAGCTCACAGCTGCTCGCACCAGGGGTAGGGCCAAGGCTGCACCTGTGCCTTCACCCAGGCGCAGCCCCAGGCTAAGCAGGGGTTTGGCTTTAAGTTGTTGCAACATCATCTGGTGGCCGGACTCCTGCGACTGATGCGCGAAGATCATATAGTCGCGCACATGGGGTTGCAGGGCGGCGGCGAGCAGGGCGGCGGCAGTTACAATAAAGCCATCCACCAAAATCAATTTGCCCTTGCTTGCGGTAGCGAGCATGGCGCCGCAGATTTGCGCGATTTCGAAGCCTCCTACTTGGGCCAAAATTTCCAGCGGGCTTGGGGGTTCATGTGAAGATGCTTTTACCCTATCGACAGCTTGATTAATGAGCGCCAGCTTTTTAGTAAATTGCTCGGCGTTAATGCCGGTGCCCAGGCCGACACACAGCTCCACCGGATTGTTGGTAAGCAGCGCCAAAATTGCCGCGGCGGAGCTGGTATTGCCTATGCCCATTTCACCAAAGGCGAGCAGGTTGGAGCCGGCGGCTATCTCCCGCGCTGCCAGCGTCGCGCCAGCCTGCAGGGCGCTGATCGCCTGGCTCTGGCTCATGGCAGGTTCGCGGGCAAAATTGCGTGTACCCGCGTCCATGCGCTGGTTGATCAGGCCGCCAGGCTGGGGTTCTATGGGGAATTTTATCCCCGCATCTATCACGCGAATGGGTAAATCCACACTGCGGCAGAAGCAATTAATCGCCGCCCCACCGGCGAGAAAATTAAGCACCATCTGCTGTGTAACTTCGCTGGGTGCGATGCTTACGCCCTCCTCGGCGATGCCATGATCGCCCGCAAACACCAGCATGAGCGGGCGCTCGATGGCTAAATGGTCACGCTGTTGCACCAGCGCGAGCTGCAGCGCCAGGGCCTCCAACTGGCCCAGGGCTCCTGCCGGTTTGGTTTTTTGGTCGATGCGGGCTTGAATTTGCGCGCTGCGGGAGCTGTCCAGGGCGGTAACCTGGGGCAAGCCGTAGAGGGGTGGGGATTGGGCGCAGCTGGCTGCGGGTATATCGTACATGGATAGGTTCCTTTATGCGTCTCGCCAAATGCTGTGGAAATTTCAAACCCCAAAGCGCGCGTGAAACATGGTGACTGGATATGGGCTGGCAAACTTAGCATATTTTCGCTAGAGGCTGCCCCTAAGGTCGTTACCCCAGCGTATAATCCCGCCCCGCTTTTCGTAGCTGTCTGGTGCCCGTTAGGTTTGTGTGAGCCTGAGTTAATCAGGTGTTAGGGCACCTGGACGCCTTATCCCGCCAGTGCAACGGAGTATCCCATGTTCGAGACCCTCAAATTACTGCCCGCCGACCCCATCCTCGGTTTGAGCCAAGCCTATGCCCAGGACACTAATCCCAACAAAGTCGATTTGGGAGTAGGCGTTTACAAGAATGACCTGGGCCAGACGCCGATTATGGCGGCCGTAAAAGAGGCCGAGAAAATCCTGCTGGCGACTGCCACTACCAAATCCTACACCCCGCCCGCGGGTATCCCCGGTGCCAACGAGGTGGCGGTGCGCTTGATTTACGGCGCCGGTCACCCGGCGGTAGAGGCCAACCGCGTGCGCACTGTGCAAACCCCTGGCGGCTGCGGCTCACTGCGGGTAGCGGCAGAAGTTATCCAGCGCGCCAAGCCGGGCGCTGCCATTTGGGTCAGCACCCCAACCTGGGCCAACCATATTCCGCTGCTGGGCAGCGCCGGCCTGCAAATCAAGGAATACCCCTATTACGATTACGCCAGCCACAGCATTGACTTTGATGCCATGCTCGCCTGCCTCAAGGCGATACCGCGCGGCGACCTGGTGCTGCTGCACGCCTGCTGTCACAACCCCAGCGGCGCCGACCTGACCCGCGCCCAGTGGGACCAACTGGCGGACCTGTTTGAAGCCAATGGCATCATTCCCTTCATCGACATGGCCTATCAGGGTTTTGGTGAAGGCCTGGATGAAGATGCCTATGGCCTGCGCATGATGGCCGCGCGCCTGCCGGAAGTTGTTATCGCTGCCTCTTTCTCCAAAAACTTTGGCCTCTACCGCGATCGCGCCGGCACCCTGAGTATGGTGTTTACCAATGTTGAGCAGGCCAATGCCGGCAATACCCAATTGCTCAGCGTCGGCCGCGGCCTCTACTCCATGCCACCCGCCCACGGCGCCAGCCTGGTGGATATTATTCTCCACTCCAGCGAGCTGACCGAACTCTGGTCCACTGAGCTTGCCGGTATGCGCCAGCGCATCGCCAACCTGCGTGTGGAGCTGGTTAAATCGCTTAACGCGTTGCAAACCGGGCGCGACTTTGGCTTTATCGCCCAGGAGCGCGGCATGTTCTCCTTTTTAGGGTTGACCGTTGCGCAGGTGCACAAACTGAAAAATGATTTCAGCATTTACATGACCGACAACAGCCGCATCAGCGTGGCCGGTTTGACGCTGGAAAAAATGGATTATGTGAGCAAGGCGATAGTGTCAGTGCTGTAAATAAAGCCTGTCGGTGCTGTAAATAAAGACCGGGCGCGGTAAAAACACCTTTGCCCCAACAATAAAAAAAGCGGCTAGATTAGCCGCTTTTTTTCATCTGCGAACTAGCCTTCGCGATGCTCTTCGAGATCTGCAGGTGCCAGTGGGTGATCAATTTTTAACACCGCTTTTTGCAGAATAAGGGTGTTGGGGTAGGTGATTAGATTGCCATCATCGCGACGCAAAATAACATGGAACATGCTGATTTCGACAATTACACCACTCATATCATCATCTTTGTCCAAGACTTTAATGCGGTCATTGACCTTGTAAGGGAAGCCGAAAAAAATAATCATGCTGGCAGTAACGTTGCTTAATATCGACCACTGGGCAAACAGCGCTATACCAACCACTGCAAAAATGGACGATAGAAACACGGAAATTTCGCTATAACCCAGGCCAAGAATTAAACAAATAACCACCAGGCAGCAAAACACCATGCCGATTTTCATCAGGCGGGTGATATAGAGCACACGCAAATCCCCCAGCGCGCGGCGCAAGCTAATGTCGTGCACCACCTTATTCAGCAGTTTGGTTCCCAGCCAAAAGGCAAAGAGGGCAACTAAAACAGACAGCCCCTTGGCAAAGGCGCTGTGGTGAAATATTTCTTCAATCAGGGGGATATAGTCTTTCATCCGCTGGTCTCTGGAACTCGGGTTTGGGAAAAGGCTAATATGCTGCCACGATTGCAAGGCCTTTTCATCAACAGAATTGTGCAAACTTGCGCTGCAAAAATTGACAATTATTTACACAGGAACAGCTATGGCACCCAAATGTATTGCGCATAGAGGCGGTCACCTCGCGGGTGATGAGCCGCTGCCGGAGAACAGCCTGGCGGCGATTGAGCGCGCGCTCACCCTGGGAGTAGACGCCATCGAAGTGGATGTTTATCAGGTGGAGTCCGAGCTTTATGTCACCCACGACCGTCGCCTGGGGCGGGTGGTGTCTGGCGAGGGGGTTATTTATGAGCAAACCCGTGAATACCTTGGGCGCCAAAAGCTAATGAACCGCGAGCCACTGCCCACCCTTAGACAGGTACTGGAGTTGGTGAATGGCCAGGTGCTGTTGAATATTGAAATTAAAGGGCCGGAAACTGTGGCGGATTTAAATAATCTGCTGCGCGAATTTGTCGGTGCAACTCAGGGCAGTTTTGACAGCTATATTATTTCCAGCTTCGATCACCGCCAGTTGTATCAGGCACTTAAGCAGATCCCCGAGATTAGGCGCGGCGTTTTAATTGATGGCATTCCACTGGACTACGCCGCCTGCTGCGATCAACTGCAGGCCTTTTCGTTCAATACCCACCTGGGTTTTATCACCCCGGAATTATTGGAAGATGCGCGTAAGCGCGGTTTGGAAAACTGGGTTTACACGGTCAATTTTGAGGATGACTGGAAGCTGATGTTGCAGTTGGGCGTCGATGGTATTTTTACCGATAAACCAGATGCCTTTATGGATTTTGTTAACAAGCAGCAAAGCGCAAAACCACAGGATTAAGACAACAGAATTGCCAGGTTACAATGATAAATTGACCTGGCTAAAATTAAAAAAACTACAGCGGTTTTCAATCACAGCAACGATAAAGCCCGACGAAACTTGCTTGCAGGTTTAAACAGGTGCGAGGAGAGTAAATGAATAGATTAACTAAACTAATGGTGCTGCTCGGCTTACTATTGACCACTGGTCCATTATGGGCCGCGAGTAAAGTGCCAGCGGATGCCCCGGGATTTTTATACACAGGGCGAATAGATTTCAGCAACAAAAAGGCCCCGCAACTCAGCTGGACCGGCTCCAGTATTAAAGCCAATTTTACCGGCACCAGCCTGAGCCTGATTCTGGATGATCAACAGGGCAAAAACTATTTCGATATTATTATCGATGGCCAGGACCGCTATCCCTATGTGCTGGAGGCCAAACAGGGTGAGCAAACCTACGATATTACCCGCGCACTCAAACCTGGCAAACACAGCCTGGAAATTTACAAGCGCACCGAAGGCGAGGAGGGCGCCACCAGCTTTAAAGGCCTGCTGCTGGATGACGACGCCAAAC
>CBINKF010000166.1:0-6597 GCA_966251115.1 uncultured Cellvibrio sp. | reverse complement strand
ATAGACCTTTAAATCCCCCGAAATCTGACGGGCCAAGTTTTCAAAAACTATGGAGCTGAATCGCCATAACCTTGGTTCAAGATACGTAATATTGGTTTTATTAATTACAACTGGTGGTTTCGCTCTTATATGGCAATGCTGTAATTAACTACCGCCGATTATCGCAAAGTTAGGCATACGGAGGTTATATGCCGGTAATAGATTACCCATCGACATGTGATGCAAGAGCCATTTTCGAGTTTTGTAATGAAATTGAGCAGAATTGTGGTAAGGATGAGGTTGTAATTGATTTCTCGAACATGGGACGAATAGAGCCATTCACGATGGTTTATGTTGCGAAATACATCAGGGACGTTAATCGTAGAAATAAGGATACGGTCGTTTCCTGTAGAGGCCACCAATCTAAGGATTACGCAGCCAATATGGCGTTCTTCAGAGCATTTGGCCTTAAACACGGTAGAGAACCCAATTGTGCCGACGGGAATGATAGATTTGTTCCTTATACAATTCTTCGAATTCAAACTATCGTTGATGAGGCTACTAAAGAATGGGAAGCGGAACAGGAGGTTATAGAGCGGCGCTCCGCTCATCTTGCTGAAATATTAGCGCAGAAAAATAGTGGGAACCTTGTTGATGCTCTTACATATTCAATACGTGAAATAATGCGTAACGTTTATGAGCATAGTAAATCGAAGAGCATAGAATATTGCGCACAATACTGGCCTTACTACAGCAAAGTCGAAATAGCGATTATTGACAACGGTATTGGTCTTAAAGCCTCTCTAAAGAATAATCCACATGTTCAAATTGAAAATCATGGTGACGCAATTCAACAGGCTCTAATGCCAGCGATTTCTAGCAAAAATTACAAAGGGGCTGTCATCGATACAAATGATCCTTGGCATAACTCTGGTTTCGGGCTTTATATGATCAATAGAATTTGTCGCTTGGGTGGCAGCTTCTTAATTTGTTCTGGAGATCATGGAATTAAACTCGATGAAGTTGGAAAAGAGCATATTGCTCTTCCACATATATGCAGGGGAACAGCAGTAAGAATGGTTTTGAATACAAGCAAATTAACTGAGTTAAGTTCAATGCTTGCAAAGTTCCGAGATGAAGGTTATGAAGTCGCCAAACAAATAAAAGGCGGTGGTATGTATGAGGCTTCTGCGGCATCTCAGATGCTATCAAGGGATTTTGACAAAAACACATACTAATCTGAGGCATAGCGACGGCTTTCCGTTACGGCTTCGCTTTTTTTCCAAAACTGCACTCGTTTCTGGCGTTAGCGACCTAGGTCGCGATCACATCTAACGTCCGCTTTTGGCCGAAATCAGCCAATTCACCACAACACCTAAACCGAGTCTCACATACCAACTATCGCAAAAACACCATCTGCCTTTGGTTTGATGATGCTGAAGGTGCGGCAAGATTTTATGCTGAGACATTTCCCAGCTCCTAGGTAAGCGCTGTGCATCGCGCTAGCGGATTATGTGCTTAGCTTTAGCGAATTTATAAAAGCAATATCAACCAGTCGATTGTCGACTAGGGCTTCGT
Source organism: uncultured Cellvibrio sp. (assembly GCA_966251115.1). Taxonomy (GTDB): domain Bacteria; phylum Pseudomonadota; class Gammaproteobacteria; order Pseudomonadales; family Cellvibrionaceae; genus Cellvibrio. The sequence goes on along the minus strand of CBINKF010000166.1, from coordinate 5,040 downwards.
CAACAACACCTTCGCCCAGAAGGACGGCGCCAAGCCGGTGGAAAAGCTGCTTGGCAACTAGCTGTCCAATGGTTTATGGAGTGGATCAACCCAATCCAACCCCTTCCCGTTAAAAGGTGTGGGTCAGTTGGCGGAGGGGCTCTGGGTTTAGCTCCGGCCTAAGCCTGCCCCCTCGGGAAGAGTGGAGGGAGCTTATTCGTGTATACAAAGCTCCAGTTTTTAAACATGAGCTGCTACTTATGTATAGATTTCTCGAATTTCTATACATGTTTTTGGCTCATGTTGATCCCATCGACAGGTGCAAATGTCGTGTCGATAAAATAAGATAATGTCGACACGTCTTGTTTACATGTCGATGCAATCACTATAAGCTGCAGATATGTCGAAAAAATAGAGAAATATAAACATGTCTTGGCAAGCTGATCGTCCGTTTAACGACCTGCCTTTGCTGCCACCCGCCCCGGCAGCCTATGAAACCCTGGGGCTGCTCAAGGCCTGTATTCCCGCGCGGGCGGCTCTGGCGGAGCTCAAGCAAGCAGGCGAACTGCTGCCTAACCAGGGGTTGCTGATCAACCTCATTCCCCTGCTGGAAGCGAAGGACAGTTCGGAAATAGAGAATATAGTCACCACCACCGACAAGCTCTTCCAGTTTGCGGAGGAGGACAGTCACGCCGACCCTATGACCAAAGAGGCGCTGCGCTATCGCACGGCGCTGCGCGAGGGTTTTAAGCAACTCAGCCGTTTGCCGCTCTGTGTTACTACGGCGCTGGAGATATGCGGCACCATCAAGGCCAGCCAAATGGATGTGCGCAAAGTGCCGGGTACGGCCTTGCGCAATCAGGCGACAGGGGAGGTTATTTATACCCCCCCTGTGGGCGAGGCAGTTATTCGCGACTTGCTCAGCAATTGGGTTGCTTTTTTGCATCAGGAAGATGACATAGACCCTTTGATAAAAATGGCCATAGCCCATTATCAATTTGAGGCCATACATCCGTTTATTGATGGTAATGGTCGAACCGGGCGAGTACTGAATATTCTCTATTTGGTAGAACAGGGGCTGTTAACTTTGCCCATTCTCTATTTAAGCCGCTACATCATGCAAAACCGGCAGGACTATTACCGCCTGCTGTTGGGCGTAAGCCAAACCCAGCAGTGGGAACCCTGGATTTTATATATGTTAAAAGCGGTGGAGAGCACGGCCAAATGGACAACGGCCAAAATTGCCGCCGTGCGCCAGCTACTGGAGCACACCACCGGTTATATTCGCGACTCACTGCCCAAGGTGTACACCCACGAATTAGTGGCGGTTATTTTTGAACAGCCCTACTGCCGCATAGGTGATTTAGTCAGCCGCGATATTGCCAAGCGCCAAACTGCATCGGCTTACCTAAAGCAATTGTGCGATATAGGTGTGCTGCATGAATTTCCGGCAGGTAAAGAGAAGCTTTTTATACACCCCAAATTGATTCAGCTGATGACGCAAGATGGCAACCAATTTACTGAATACAGGCAAACCCCACCCTAGCCCTCATCTCGAAAAGGGGGAGGGATGGCTCCTCGCGCGATAAATTACGTGCAAAGCACTAGTCCCATCCGCTTAACAAGGGGAGGGCTAGGGTGGGGATGCTTCTGTTTAGTTGTGCGCGAGTGACAGAGTGGCGGTGGGTAAGCCGTGTAAAATTACTCGTTAGCGTTAACGCTAAAATTGCAATAGAGTTAAACGCGAGAGGTGGCAGATACAAATGCCAATTTATTTTATAAGTCACCAATGTCCACTTCTGTTCGTTAACCAACCTTATCTCAACTGCACAACCACTTTACCTTTTGCGCGGCCTGCATCGAGATAGGCGAGGGCCTCTTTTGTTTGGGTAAACGGAAATACCCGGTCAATTACCGGGCGGATATGTGATTCCTCCAGCAGTTTGCCGATCTCTGCGAGCTGGCGACCATCTGGGTGCACAAACAGGAAGGAATACTCGGCGCCGCGCTGCCGGGCTTGATTAATTATTTTTCTGCTCAGTAATCCGAATATAAACTTCATGACAAAGTTCATGCCTCTGGCGCGTGCGAAAGCGGCGTCCGGTGGGCCAATGAGCGATACCACGCTGGCGTTGGGGTTTAAAATCTGCAGGGATTTTTTAACTCCATCGCCCTTCACCGTGCCTAGCACCACATCATAACCGCGCAACACATCTTCAAATTCCTGTTGTTTGTAATCAATCACTTCATCGGCGCCGAGGCGTTTAACCAGGTTTACATTCGCGGTGCTGGTGGTGGTGCCCACCTGCGCGCCAAGGTATTTAGCCAGCTGAATGGCGAAGGTGCCTATGCCGCCAGAGCCGGCGGGGATAAATACTTTTTGCCCGGGTTTGACCTGCGCCCGCTCTTTAAGCGCTTGCCATGCCGTGAGCCCGACCATGGGGATTGAGGCTGCTTCGACAAAATCCAGGTTTGCCGGTTTAGGCGCGGCGGCGTACTCGGGGACGACGGCAAACTCAGCGAGGGTGCCTGTGCCTAAATCGAACACGCTGGCAAAAATTGCATCGCCCACGTTGAACTTGGTAACGCGACTGCCCACCTCCACCACAACGCCGGCGACATCGCTGCCCATGGTTGCCGGTAGTTGCAATTTGATAATAGGCTTGAAGGCGCCGGTGGGAATTTTATTGTCGATGGGGTTCAGGCCAACGGCGTGAACCTGCACAAGTATTTCGTTCGGCTTAATGGCGGGCCGGGGAACATCGGCAAACGCGAGCTGATCGGATTTGCCATAACGCTTTAAAATTAATGCTTTCATCTTTTTGCCCATAGCTAGTTATTGATGGCGGCGGCCGACCTGGCTGTATCGCTTGCCATAGTTCGGAGTCTGGTTCTCTGGTTTAGTTATTGAGTTGCAGGCTTTTGCGAATGGCTGCGTCAAAGAATTTGGCCGGGGCAAAGCGGCGCAGCAAGCGCAGCTGGGCTGCCGTTTTACCGGCGCTGTAACGGCGTTTGGGGTGTGCGGCGCTTATGGCTTTGGCTACCACCGCGGCGACCACTTCGGGCGCATCGGCAGTCGCCATGGCCTGGCCGACCACTTGGCTAACCTCTGTGCGCACCTGGTGGTAGTTATCCAGTGGTGTATCGGGCTGGAGATTATTCGCTTCAAACTGGGTTTTTGTATAGGCGGGCTCAATCACCGAAACTCTGATGCCGTAGCTGCGCAGTTCGTGATCCAGCGCCTCGGAATAGCCTGCAACGGCGTGCTTGCTGGCGCTGTACAGCGCCGCATAGGGCACTGGCACTAGACCGAGGATGGAGCCTATGTTGATGATCCGGCCACTGCCCTGGTTGCGCATCTGAGGCGCGACTGCCCGCGTCATGCGCACAATGCCCATAAAATTGGTATCGAAGATCAGACGGGCTTGCGCGACCGAGCTTTCTTCCGCCGCCGCAGGTGCGACACCAAAACCTGCATTGTTGACCAGCACATCTATGCGCCCTTCCCGCTCCAGCAGTTGCTCTACCGCTGCCTCAACCGAGGCATCATCGGTGACATCGAGCGCCAGCATGGGGTAGGGATAGCGGCCTGGTTTGGGTTGGCGCCGGCTGGTGCCATAAACACGGTGGCCTGCGGCCAGGAGCGTATTGGCCGTTGCCTCGCCTATACCCGAGGACGCGCCGGTTACCAGAACAACAAGTTTTTTGGATTTCATGGGGATCGCCTCGTCTGCGTGACGGTGAAGTGGTGGATGGCTGTGGCATTAATGATGATGGTTGTAATCTAAACAGTCAAGCTGTTTGATTATGATCATCATCAATGTATTATGAATGTCATATTTTTAAGGGTGAGGGTTAGGCTATGAAGGTTTCAAAGGCGCAGGTACAGGAAAATCGGGCGCGCATCGTCGAAACTGCGTCGGTTCTGTTTCGCGAGCGCGGCTACGACGGCGTGGGTGTGGCTGAGTTAATGGCCGCCGCCGGTTTTACCCACGGCGGGTTTTACAAGCACTTTGGCTCCAAGGCCGACCTTATGGCCGAGGCCGCCGCCTACAGTTTTTTGCAGTCGGCAGAAGCCGTGGCGGGCATAGATATGCTCGCCTTCACCAATGCCTACCTGTCCCGGCAGCATCGGGATAGCCCCGGCCGTGGTTGCACCATGGCGGCACTCTGTGGGGATGCAGCGCGCCAACCGGATAGCATCAAGGCAGTATTTGCGGCGGGGGTTGAGCGCCAGCTCGCCCAGCTGGAAAACGATGACAACTTGGCGGGGGTAGACGCCAAGCGCGCTGCGCGCGCGCAAGCCATTGCCAACCTGGTGCAGGCGGTGGGCGCACTCATCCTGTCGCGCGCCTGCCCGGACGACGCCCCCTTGGCGGATGAAATTCTGGAGGTCTGTCGCGCGCGGATTGTCGAGCAATATACGCCGGACAATAAGCCAAAGAGTTAGCAATAAGGCAAAGAGTTAGCGTGTCGCACGCCCGCGCGATGAGTGCCAAAGAATGGGTTGAACGCAGAGAAATAATAGCGAACTCGCGCTCAGGATAAAGTGCAGGTGATATGGCGCCTGCTTTTACCCGCTAATTTTACAAACTCGCACCCGTGTAAAAACCATTACACTTATAGCCCGCCTGTGAGTGAAGTGCCTGCTCAACAGGCTTTGCTGAAGGTCCACTCTTGGCTTTGAATTCCGCCAGTCGATTAACCTTAGATTTGCACGGAGGATCACATGACAACTATCGCAAAGAATACCATCTGCCTTTGGTTTGATGATGATGCTGAAGGTGCGGCAAAATTTTATGCCGAGACATTTCCCAACTCGTCGGTAATTGCAGTGCATCGCGCGCCGGGGGATTATCCGTCGGGGAAGGAGGGCGATGTTTTGACGGTTGAGTTTACCGTGTTGGGTATTCCCTGCCTGGGCCTTAACGGCGGCCCTGCGTTCAAACACAGCGAGGCATTTTCTTTTCAAGTGGCAACCGAAGATCAAGCTGAAACGGATCGCTATTGGAATGCCATAGTTAACAACGGTGGGCGTGAAAGCGATTGCGGTTGGTGTAA
>CBINKF010000165.1:0-6633 GCA_966251115.1 uncultured Cellvibrio sp. | reverse complement strand
ACAAGGGCGATATAGTTACCTGGGTCGCAGAGCAGTTTGCCAAGTTGGATAAACAGGAGGCGCCGCTTACGCGTCAATATTACAACGACAAACTGGAGCGACGTGTAGAACTGTTCCAGTCCAGCCAGCGCATTGTTCCCGATGGCATTTTTGGTGCCCAGACTCTGCGTCGCCTCAACGAGGCCCTGGGTGTAGACAAGGTGCTGATGGCGCTAACCGATGAACCTGTGGCGGAGCAAAAAAATTTGGCCCCACCTGCGGCGGAGGGCATGTAGGTGTCGTTGATACTGGATGCACTCAATCGCGCCGATCAGGAGCGTAAAAACCAGGACCGGGCTCCGGATATTCACACGGTGCACCCGGCGCCTGCAGCTTTAGCCAAACCGGGCTTGCGTGCGGCTAAACCGCTGCTGCTCGGTGTTCTCGCGGTACTTTTGCTGTTAGTGGCGGTGTTGGTCTGGTGGATGTTAACCGCAAACAACGCTCAATCTTCCAACACCGGCCAGGTGACTCCAACGTCATCCTCAACAGCCGAACCTGCGCCAACCTTACCCTCAACCCCGGCATCAACACCAGGACCAACACCGGCTACTACCTCAACAAGGGCTCCCCCCAAAAAACTATCCAACCCTGGTGATGGGGCGAATAAAGCCGCTGTTAGCGCTTTGCCGGCAACTGCCGATAACCCTGCCGTAGCTGATCTCTATCAGGTTCAGTCGTCTTCGGTGGCGAATCAGAGCCCAGTTGATCAACTGTATCAGCAGGAGCGGGCGGCTCCTATGGCTGAGGCGGTTCAAATACCTGAATCCACACCCGTTGCAACCAGCCAGAGCCTGACAGCCAATTTATCCGCACCCCAGCGTATTACCGGCCCGGCGCAGGATTTTAGTCCGCGGCGCTTGAGTTCTATCCGCGGAGTTCCCTATTTTAATGATTTGCCCTGGTCGCAGAAGCAGGGTATTCCTACTATTAGTTACGCGCGCCACGATTATCTGCCCAGCGGTATCAGCACAGTGGTAATTAATGGCGAAACTCGCGGTATTGGTAACCAGGTAGCGCACGGGCAGTTTGTTATCGAGGATATTTGTGAGGATGGGGTGGTGTTGCGCTACGGCGAGCTGCGCTTTAAATTGCCGGCGCTGAGCGGCTGGGTAAACATGTAGTAGAAATTTATAGGGCGGTTTAACACCGCCCTAATTGTTTGTCGCAAGGTTTTTATTGGCCTGGCCCTGCGCTTAGGATTTATCGTCCATTTTGCTTTGCAGGTAGTTTTGGATACCCACTTTGTCGATCAGACCCAATTGGGTTTCCAGCCAGTCTACATGTTCCTCTTCCGATTCCAGAATGCTCTTCAACAGATCGCGGCTGACAAAGTCGCGCACCGATTCGCATACCTGAATGCCGTCGCGCAGATCGGGAATAGCTTTTAATTCCAGTTTGAGATCCGACTTGAGTATTTCTTCGGTGTCTTCGCCAATGTGCAATTTACCCAGGTCTTGCAGGTTGGGCAGCCCCTCCAAAAACAGAATGCGCTCTACCAGGGCATCGGCGTGTTTCATCTCGTCAATGGATTCGTGATACTCGTGGTCTGCCAACTCTTTTAAGCCCCAATCTTTGTACATGCGAGCGTGGAGGAAGTATTGGTTGATAGCCACTAGCTCGTTACCTAATACCTTGTTGAGTACGGCAATAACTTGGGAATCGCCTTTCATGGGTTGCTCCTTATATTATCGGCAATAAAGGAGCGAAGTCTGGCCCCCGCAGTAGCGGGTGTCAAGCGAGAGCGGGAGGGTATTAAAATCTAACTATTTGAAATTAAAAGATAAATATAGCGAAAGTCATTATCAGGCAAGAGCGTAATACTGAGGCAAACCGTTAATCATGGGAGTATCGACCATCGACTCCTGCAAGAGCTCGCGGGTGGTGGCCGAGCACTTGCCGCACTGGCTGGCAACACCCAGGGCTTTGCGCAATTGGCCGAGGGAGCTGGCGCCATTATCTATAGCCGCTTTGATTTGGCGGTCGGTAATACCTTTGCACAAGCACACGTACATAGAAGAGGGCTCCAAATTCATTTAGCAAATTAATGCTATTGAAAATGAGAATTTATGTCAATAACAGATGAGAATACTTTTTGTTTGTGAGCTGAGGGAAATTAAAACTTTTGCATCTAAGCCGATTTTGAGGCCAGTTTTTTGAAGGTTGCGGTTTTTTGAAGGCTGCGGTTTTTCGAAGATGACATTTTTTGCGCCGTTTTTGCGTTGCTCGGGTATATGGGCGACACAAATAGGTATATAGCCGGAGCCTTGGCCGGTTCATATAGAAAATTAATGGGACTCATGGGTTTGCCTGTGTATGATAGCGACTTACTATTGATGTCCACTGGGCAATCAATGAGGTGCACCATAGAGCGCGACTAGCTGCGTTTCTATTCGCGAGCTGCGTTGCTATTCGGTTGTCACCTGTTTATTGCCTACCACCACCCACCCAAGCATCTGTTTACAGGAGAACCCTAATGGGCGTATTAGTTGGAAAAAAAGCACCGGATTTCACCGCTGCCGCCGTATTGGCCAATGGCGAAATCGTAGACAGCTTCAACCTGTCCGCCGCTGTCAAAGGCAAAAAAGCGGTAGTTTTCTTCTACCCACTGGACTTCACCTTTGTTTGCCCATCCGAACTGCTGGCTTTTGATCACCGTGTAGAGGAGTTCAAAAAGCGCAACGTGGAAGTCATCGGCGTATCTATCGATTCTCAGTTCACTCACAACGCCTGGCGTAACACCCCGGTAAACGACGGCGGTATCGGCCCAGTTAAATACACTTTGGTCGCAGACGTTAAGCACGACATTTGCAAAGCCTACGACGTAGAAGCGGAAGAGGGTGTTGCTTATCGCGGTTCATTCCTCATTGACGAAGAAGGTGTTGTTCGCCACCAGGTAGTAAACGATCTGCCGCTGGGGCGCAACGTGGACGAAATGCTGCGTATGGTTGACGCCCTGGCGTTCCACCAGGCTCACGGTGAAGTCTGCCCAGCTGGTTGGAAAGAGGGCGATGCTGGTATGGACGCCTCTCCTGTTGGCGTGGCCAAGTACCTGTCTGAGCACAGCGACAAGCTTTAAGTTTTACTTTTGCTTGTAAGTTTTGTAAAAAGCCCGGCCTTGGCCGGGTTTTTTATTGCCGGGTATTTGCCCCTTGTAAGAGCGCAGTTATAAATATGGTGGAAAGCAACAGAAAAATTGATTTACATGCCAGTTGGCTGAGTTATCTGGAACCCGAGTTCCATCAGCCTTATATGAATCAGTTGCGCGAGTTTTTGCGCGCCCAAAAACAGGCGGGTAAGGTGATATACCCTGCGTCGGCTGACATATTTAATGCGTTTAATTCAACTCCTTTAGATCAGGTCAAGGTAGTCATTCTTGGTCAAGACCCATACCACGGCCCCAATCAGGCCCACGGTTTGTGTTTTTCGGTGCAACCGGGTGTCGGTGTACCACCCTCTTTGCAAAATATGTATAAAGAGTTGCAACGCGACCTGGGTTTAGCCCATCCAGGCCACGGTTGTCTGCAGCGCTGGGCTGAGCAGGGGGTGTTACTGCTCAATGCCACCCTGACGGTCGAGCAGGCGCAAGCTGGCTCCCATCAAGGGCGCGGCTGGGAGACTTTTACCGATAGGGCGATTCAGTTAGTCAATGAGCATTGCAATCACGTGGTGTTCTTACTCTGGGGTAGCTATGCCCAGAAAAAGGGCACTTTTATCAATAAAAACAAACATTTAGTATTAAAAGCACCACATCCATCCCCCTTGTCTGCTCACCGTGGGTTTATCGGCTGCGGCCATTTTTCCCAGACCAACCAGTACCTTCAGCACTGGGGCAGGGCCCCAATTAACTGGGCGCTTTAAGGTTCTTTTCCGGTGTTTTCAAGGTAAATTCCCATTCGATTTACTTCTTTTTCACCTGGTTTATGACGCCAAAGAATTCTATTTGGCCAGAATTGACAGCGCTGTCACAAAGGAGTAATTTTGGCGATTACTAAAGGTTGATAGCCTGCGGGAATATATTAAACCGCGCCAAAATGTTTTGTGGGCAGGCAAATTCCTAATCAGCGTCTAACCTTTTGTAGTGAGTGGATATAGCTAAAAAACACTCACTGCTATCTCATTCGTACTCCTAGGGGTGCGAAGTTTACTGATCTTCTGTCTGCCAAGACGATGGTCAGAAAATTCCATGTACCGGAAACAAAATAAGTCCTAATTAATAAAGGAGAGCTCCATGTACAAAACAACAAGCTTTAAGAAAAAACTACTGACCACTGCTATAGCGTCAGCTGCGGCGACTGTCAGCTACAGCGGATCGGTATTTGCGCAAGACGCGACTGTTGAAGAGGTTTTGGTGACGGGGATTCGTTCGTCTCTGGAACGTTCTATGGACGTTAAGCGCAATTCTGCTGGTGTGGTTGATGCAATTTCGGCTGAAGACATCGGTAAGATGCCTGATGCAAACCTCGCGGAATCAATGCAGCGTATCGCCGGTGTATCTATTACCCGTACTAATGGTGAAGGTGCTCGTGTAACTGTTCGCGGTATTGACCCTGACATGAACATGGTGACACTTAACGGGCGTAACATGCCTGCAGTAACCAACGACGGTGGTTTGGGTGATAGGTCAAGTCGCGCCTTCGATTTTGCTACTTTGGCATCCGAAAGTGTTAGTGGTGTTGAAGTATTCAAAACTGGTCGAGCAAATGTGTCTGGTGGTGGTTTGGGTGCGAGTATTAACCTGAAAACTGTTCGTCCTCTTGATGCTGGAGGAACCAAGGCTTCTTTCGCCGCCAAAGCTGTTAACGACACGACAGTGAGCCGCAACGATACTGGCAAAGACTTTACCCCCGAGTTGTCGGGGATTTATAGCTGGGCTAATGAGGCGGGTACTTTTGGTGTTGCCGTTAGTGCAGCCTACCAAGAGCGGGACAATGTTCGTTCAAATGCCTTCGTCAATAACTGGCAAATGCGCTCAGTGGCGTCTGACGGCACCCATGGTAGTACCCCGGATGCAGCGGTAATTACCAATCCTTTGAGTGCCGGCTCCTTGTATGCGATTCCCACCGATTTGCGCTATGCGCTTGAGGACAATCACCGCGAACGTACAAATGCGATGTTGACCTTGCAATTCCGCCCTGTGGAGGAACTTACAACTACGCTGGATTACCTGTATACAAACTACGATTTGCAGGCTGAACGCGCTCAGCAATCTACCTGGTATAACGAAAGTGCCATTACCGCGATGACCTTTGATAGTGGTCAAGAAGTGGCCACTCCGATTATTTATCAGGAGACTTACTCTGTTAACGCAGGTAAAGACGTTTCATTTGCTCAGCAAAAATACGAAGGCCAAAGTGACATGGAGTCATTTGGTATCAACCAAATTTGGCAGGCAACTGACGCACTTAAGCTTTCCTTGGATTATCACAACTCTAAAGCAACAAACTATACAACCCAAACTGAATTGGGATTAAACGCAAATATTGTTACCGGTGAATATTCGGACTGGAGTCATGACCTTCCAATTATGGGGGTGACTATTGACGACTCGCGCGCTGATAAAGGTAACAATAACGGCATGATTGATGGCAGTGATATTAGTGCTGCTATGGGATCCTCCGCTTGGGACAAGCAGAAAACCTCAATCGAGCAGCTTAAGCTTGATGGAACTTTGGATTTGGGAGAGTTTGCCTTTTTCAAAGAAAGCACCTTGGGTTTTGGCTATGACGATCGCTCAGACGCGAATACGGCTCTGGTTAATAACGGTACCAGCCCTCGTATCACCATGGGTAACTGGGGAGGTGTAGACCCCGATACTTTTGGTCCGGATTGGCCAACGTATTTCTCCAGCAGAAATTTTGCGAAGGGCTTCCCAAGTTTTAATGAATCGACTAAAGATTCTCATTTTCTCAAAGGGGGACTTGACGGAAATATTGGTAAGATTATTGAAAACTTGGAGTGGGTTTACGCCAGTGGCATTGATCCAGACAACTTCAAAGACTTCCCTAACGGTAAGGTGCAGCCAAATGGTGTGATATCCCTGGATCGCACTATTGAAGAGGACGTCACAGCATTTTATGTATCCTTCGAGGGTGCATTTGATATTGCCGGGATGGAATCTCATCTTAATTTGGGTATTCGCCACGAAAAGACCGATACTATTTCATCCGCGGTAGTAAATGTCCCTGTCAATCAAAGCTGGGATGGTGACAATGACTGGTCTCTTGTGTATTCATCGAATCAGGCTCAGCCCACCATTAAAGTAACTAATAGTTACGATAATACTTTACCCAATATTGACTTTGATATTGCTTTACGTGATGACCTGAAGTTGCGCGCTTCTTATAGTGAAACTATCGCGCGTCCCAAATACAGTAGTCTCTCTGCGGCGGGTGCAATATCTAATCAATACTTGAAGCAAGCTACCAGCGGAAACCCGATGCTGACTCCGCTCAAGTCACAAAATATCGACTTGTCAGTTGAGTGGTATTACGGTGACGCAAGCTATGTATCTGCAGCACTTTTCAATAAAAAGGTTTCCGACTTTATTGGAACTCAAGTTGTACAGGGTAACATGTTTGATCTGCATGACCC
>CBINKF010000164.1:0-6682 GCA_966251115.1 uncultured Cellvibrio sp. | reverse complement strand
GCCGGTATATCCATGGCCCAGGCGCCCCTGATTTTGGTGTTGATGAATTTGGTTTACGCCGCGGTGGCCTATCCCTTTGGTCGCTTATCGGACCGTGTGAGCCACGGCAAATTACTCGCGCTCTCGCTGGTGGTATTAATGCTGGCGGACATGGCGTTGGCCATTAATCATCACTGGCTTTTTATTCTGTTGGGCGTGAGCCTCTGGGGCTTGCATATGGGGATTTCCCAAGGCCTGTTGGCCACTATGGTTGCCAACGCCATACCCGGCGAATTGCGCGGTACGGCCTTTGGTGTTTTTAACCTGGCTTCCGGCCTGGCCATGCTCTGCGCCAGTGTTATCGCCGGATTGGTATGGGAGTTGTTGGGCCCGGCCTTTACCTTTTGTGCGGGTGCGCTGTTTTGTTGTATCACGTTGGCGTTGTTGTATCGCCATCACCGGTTGGAGGCGCAGGTTGTACATTAACCGAATAGCTGGATGGATTGGTTCAGTGCCCATCCAGCTATGCTTGTTGCAATTTAATTCGACGGCTTGTTGCAATTTAATTCGACGGCTTGTTGCAATTTAATTCGATGGATTGTTATCAAAAATTACGCGACTTGAGTGAGCCAGGGCCTGGCTTTTGGATTGAATCAGCTGGCCCTTGTCATCGCGAATAAAGAAAACTTCCAACTGCTCGGTGCGAGCCACTTCAGTGCCCGCCTCGTCACCCAAACAGAGCATGGCCGTCGCCCAGGCGTCGCTAACGCTGGGGTCTGTGCCAAATACCGATGCCGACACCAAATGGTGGTCAACCGGTGCACCTGTGCGCGGGTTGAGTATGTGCGAATATTCTTTGCCGTTATCGTCAAAATAATGGTGGTAGGTGCCAGAGGTATCCAGGGTCACGCCCTGCTCATCCACTACCGTCAGAATTTGATAAGGCGTGGGTTGATCCTTGTCGTGCACCGGCCGCTCTATAGCGACTTTCCATTTTTCGCCATTGGGTTTGTGGCCGCGAATTTTCATATCGCCGCCAAACTCCACCAGGTAATTATTTACACCCTGGCTTTCCAAAATCTGGCTGAGTTTACCAATGGTGTAACCTTCGCCCATGGACGATAAATCAATTTGCAGTGCAGGCAGGGTTTTGCGAATGCGGCCACCCGCTGCATCCACTTCTATTTTATCCATGCCAATATTCACCAGCGTGGCCGCAATTTGCTCCGGCGTAGGCACATGCAGGCTGTCCTTTTTAAAACCCCACAACTGAAACAGCGGGCCTATGGTGGGGTCGTAGCAGCCCTGGGTTTTATGGTTGATATCCTTGGCGATTTGCAGCAGGTGAATAAAATCCGCCGAGGCGGTTTGCCAGTCGGTGGATTGGCTTTGATTAAATTGCGAAATATAGGAGTCATCGCGCCAGGTGGAAAATTCTTTATCGATTTGCGCCAGGGTGTGATTAAAATCGCTTTCCACCTGCGCACCCTCAAGCGCTTGGTCCGCCCAAAAACTGACGTGGTAAGTGGTGCCCTCGGCATAGCCCTGGATTTTTTCCAGTTTGGCGCTGGGTGAGGATTGATTGCAGCCAACCAATGTCGCCGCGATTGCCAGCGTCAAGATGCCCGGGCGCCGCCAGCTGCGCAGGTTAAATGGCAGTGAGATACGTGTGTTCATAAATGACCCTAGCCCTGATAAAAATTGGGGCGCAGTCTATCAAGCAGGCGCCCCAGGTCACCACCGCTGTGCTCGGGTTTTAGTGCGGGTTTTACGGCGCGCGGCGAGCAGGATGTGGCGATTGTTAAAGAAGCGGCATCCCGCTTGGGGAGTTTTAGCCTTCTTTGAGGTAAAAAAAGCCCGCAGCGCGGGCCAATCGCGGATACAAACAACAAGTAAAAAAATGGTCAAGACGCGGCGCGCGCGCGGTAAATTCCCGCGCTCTCGGCCAGGTAAGTTTCCAGCATTGCCTGGCAAGCAAGCTTTTCAACGTCAGGCATCCAGGCGCTGTCAAACGTGTTAGCCACCAGCTCGGCAAGCGCTTCTGCGGTCAACTGATAATGCGTTTGCGCGGCGCGCAAGGTGCGGGAGCAATTAGGCTGCTCCTGGCCCAGCTGGCCGGAGTGCAAACTAACGGGCTGGCCCAGGGCTAACAGCTGGTCGAACCCTTGCTCTGGTGCAGGCAAATAGCCCAGGGTCAGGGGCTGGCTGTTAGCCAATTCAGCAAGGCTCCAATCCACAGGGGCGCTGTTCAGAGTCAAGCGCTCGGGTTTGATGTCCTGCAGCCAGGGCTTGAGGTGATCCTTGGTCAAAAATTCGTCCTGCAGTTCCAGGCAGGTTTTAAATCCCATGGCTTTGGCGCGCAGCATTAACTGCTTGAATTTGGTGATCGAATAGGTCGGGGCGCCCTTTAAACTCAGGCCCTGAATCCACTCGCGATAGGGTTCAGCCATCACCAGGTGCAGCAGCGCCGATTCCGCGCTCAGGCTCGCGTCCAATCCCATCAGTAGCCCGCTTTTAATACCCAGCTGACGCGCGCCAATTAACTGGGCGCGGCGAATACCGCGCACCGCTGTGCCCAGGTCGATACCGCGCAAACTGTGCAGTTGGGGGTTAAACACCAGCTCCACATAAACAATATTCTGTGTCTTTGCTTTGATCAGGTAGGCAATAGCCAGTTGATAAAAATCCAGCTCATCGCGCAGCAACTCCAGGTTGAGCGCTGCAGTTTTGGCAGCGGCCAATTCGCCGTTGGCTGGCGCAACCAAATCCAGGTTTGGGCTCAGGTGGTATTTGCGTGTCAGGGCCAGGCTTAGCTCGGCATCCAGGGTTCCTTCCAAATGCACGTGCAACTCAGCCTTAGGCATGCTTTCAATAAATGTCTGCATCGGTCGCTCCAGGCAATAAATGGCTCCAGGCATAGGAATGTTGGGCGAAGGTTCACTGCTATATAAACAGCAAGTTCCGTTCCCGCTTACCGGGGCACGCCTAAATCCGGTGCAGTTGGGAAATGTAGTCGTTCTAACCCTACCAGACGCACCACGGAAGGATGAAAATTGCGCCGTTTTGCCTTTATTTGGTGCACTGTTGGCAGTTGCTTCCGTCACTAGCCTTAGGGCTTAGAGAGCGGGGTGTTGCAGATTCCCTTCAAAATACCGCCAACAGATTCGCGTTGAACACAAATTAGCCATTGATTTAAATAGAGAATTTTTTTATTGGAGGCTATTGACTCCAGAAGGACGAGCGGGTTTAATACGCGCCTCTTGCAGCCGAGGCTGCAGACGACACGCCCAGATAGCTCAGTCGGTAGAGCAGTGGATTGAAAATCCTCGTGTCGGTGGTTCGATTCCGCCTCTGGGCACCATATTAAAAACCCCGAAACTCGTAAGAGTTTCGGGGTTTTGCTTTTGGGGGTAGATAAAGTCGGCATCCAAGCTCAGGTTTTCCGGCGTCTTAATATTTACCCTCTGCCATGTGCCTATCCCTCTGTCTCCCTTCGCCGTGTAATCTGCTGTATTTCCCCGTCTCTTGGCTATAGTGAAGAATTACTCAGGGGTAGCCGGAGTGGGGTGAGCAAGACCAATCAAAGAAGCCTCAATTACCCCCGTGATAAACCGAAATGCACAGCGGGAATACCTCAGTGCTGGTGCAAACCTCTGTTTGCGGAAATTACCAGACGCCTTTGCAGCAAGCAGCAGCAACCAGTTGCCGATATATCCTAAGGGTGCTGTTACGAATGAGCTGTGATTGGATAATTCGATAGGTTTTCCGGTTAAAAGCAATCGCTCGCTACAGTCCTTTAAAAATTTATGTGTGTGATATTGAGTTTGCGGGAAGTGTGTTTAAGGGGGGGGGGGGCTGCTTTGTGCCCAAAGCGGACGCCTATTTTTTAGTTATAGGTTGTAAGAATATTTAGTTTTTCCGATAAATATCAATTGTGGATGTAGTATGACTATTCAAGAGTTCGTTAGTTTAGATGGTCAACAGGCGTATCTAAAACCAAAAAATGCTAGCTGGCAGCCATTATCTATAGCCTCACTTTTGCTACTTGATGGCACCTTGGCAAATGAGAATGGAGAACTTTCCGAAGCTGGAAAAAAGATATTGGAACAATCAAAGCAATATATTAATGATACTCTTCTAAAATCTCTTCAATTGCCAAACCTAGTTTTTTTTGCTGGTAGTGGGACATCACTGGCACAAGTAAAAGGCCCAAGCATGTGGGATCTTTGGCGAAAATCAATGCTAGTTAATCCTGATGCAAATGAAGGCGATAGTGATTTTGGCTTACTAGACCCAACAGCCGATAAAGTAATGAATAAAGTTAAGTACATTGAAAAAGAAAATCCGAATATCGAACATTTTTTGTCACAGTGCGATGCATACCTTGTTTTTGATGAAGATGCTGTAGTTCAGAGTTTCCTTAACAAGGTTAAGAAAATTATATTACACGAGTGTTCATCATTCATTGATTTACCATCTAGCGACCTATCGGTTTACGAACACCTCTTACAAAAACTAGCGCGCCGCCGCGTTAGGGATCCTCGCCTAAAAGTATTCACTACTAATTACGACATGTGTTTCGAAACATCGGCTTCCAATTTGGGAATGATGGTTGTTGATGGATTTTCTTATACTAGAAAACGTCGTTTCGATGGAAATTATTTTAATTATGATGTGGTGCGAAGAGAGGACGATTCGCATGAATTTGTTGAAGGTGTAATTCAATTGTATAAATTGCATGGTTCAGTTAGCTGGGAGCGCAATGAAGGCGATATCCTAGAGTCTACCTCTCCTAAACCCGAAAAGGCAGTGCTGATTTACCCTGCAAAAGGAAAATACCAACAAGCATTCATCCAGCCGCATTTAGAGTTGCTGTCTAGATTCCTAGAGTCCCTAAGAAAACCGAATACGTGTTTAATTATGGTTGGTTTTGGCTTTAATGATGATCATTTATCTGAACCAGTCATTTCAGCGATTAAATCAAATCCTAGCCTAAAATTAATTATCGCGGATTATAAAGCAGCATCACATATTAATAACCCGTCCGCACTAACGAGTCCTTACTGGGCCAAACTTGCAGAACTTTCCATTCAAGGTTATGACATTCATTTTATTAATGGTTCATTTTTAGAGTTTGTGTCCCTGATTCCGCACTTAAGAGCGCTTACGCCTGCTGATCAATTGGTTAAAGCTGTAAAACAAGCAGGAAAATTAATATGACCCTTGCACAGCTATTCACCCAGTCTGGAATTTTGTGTAATGAATTAAAAGTTGGAGTAGTTTCAACAGTAACCGCTCAGGGCGTTAAAATTAACCTCGCACATGCTGGAGATGTAAGTGGTAGTTATATTGACGGCTCGAGATATGGTCGAGGTGAGGTTGGTGAACTTCTTCTTATTGAAGGACAGCAAAGCATATCTTTAGGTCGCCTTATAGAGGTTCGTCTGCCAGATAACGATAGATCCGAATTATCACAAGATTTTAACGGTACGAAGCAACTTGATGCGATTGGATTTGTTCAGTTGTTAGGATCAATTAACATTGAGCATTTAAGTGTCCAGGCCGGAATTACCTCATATCCTCGATTGGGAGATCGAGTTTTCTCTGCAACCACCGAATTTATTAGCTCGCTTCCAGAATTAATGAATGGTGGTGTAGTGGCTGAAAGATATTCGAAAATTACGATAGAACTTGGTGACGTGACAGGTCAAGCTGGTAGTAAAATCCGCGTTATACCAGAGAAGCTTTTTGGTAGGCATTGTGCAATATTGGGCACAACAGGAGGGGGTAAAAGTTGGACAACGGCGAAGATTGTTGAGGAGTGCGCAAAATACGAAAAATCAAAGGTAATATTGATTGATGCAACAAGCGAATACCGCACTTTAAATTCTGTTAACACCGAACACTTTCATTTAGGTGATCCAATCCATAAAGCTCAAGGATCTAAAGAGGTATGTATACCTCCTAAAGACTTTTTGGAGTCTGATTTTATTGCCATGTTCGATCCTGCCGGTAAGGTTCAAGGACCCAAGCTCAGAGAAGCGATCAAAAGCTTAAGATTGGCCAAACTAAATCCAGATATATTTCCTGAAGGGTATATACCAAAAATAAACCAATCTAAAGAAAACTATAGAATTGCCATGCGGAAAAACGGAAATTCTAAGCTTGTTGACAATCCATCCCAAGAATTTGAAATTTCTTTATTGATTAAGCAAATTATTGAGGAGTGTTGTAATCCAACAGGGTACAACAATAATAATGATATATGGGGAAAGGATGATGGTAGTGTTGCTTTTTGTTCCTCCCTCTTTACCAGAATAACCGCTGTCACCCATTCCGAATCACTCAAATCAGTTTTCAATCCTACCGCTGGCTCAATAAGCTTGGGGGCCGTGTTCGAAAGCTTTTTGTCTGGAAATAAAAACGTATTGAGGTTGTGTTTGAGTGACGTAAGTTATCAGTTTTACGCAAGAGAAGTTTTGGCAAATGTTATTGGTAGAAAACTACTTTCTCTTGCGAGAGACGAGTGTTTTAGAGCAAAGCCTGTTCTAGTTGTGGTTGACGAGGCCCATAATTTTCTAGGAAAAAGAATAGGTGCGGAGGATCACTCAACCAAGCTTGATGCATTTGAAATTATTGCTAAAGAGGGTAGAAAATACGGATTAAATATTTGTTTGTCCACGCAAAGACCAAGGGACATTAC
>CBINKF010000163.1:0-6689 GCA_966251115.1 uncultured Cellvibrio sp. | reverse complement strand
CATCCAGCTCTCCCAGTGCATCGAACTTCGTTTGCATCACTTGCGATGAACCGTTCAACTCAATTTGCAGCCGTTTACCAGACTCCTTGGTGGTAAGGTAGTCTTTAATAAAAGCCGGTAGCCACTCTCCTAAATTAATTCTTTGTGGATTTGCCGGGCGTCGCCGCGATAGTTGCAAAATATTTTCAATAATCTGATTCACCCGTTTACTGTGGGTGTCGATGATGCTGAGCAGGCGCTTGTCGGCGGGTGGTATTTCCTCGGACTCCGCCAGTAGCTGGCTTGCGTGACTAATGGCCCCCAAGGGGTTGCGCACCTCGTGGGCGATACTTGCAGTCAATCGTCCGAGGGACGCCAGTTTGAGTTGCTGCGCCTGTTGATGAAGCGCTCGTATGTCCTCGACAAATACAAGTGTTTCGCTGAGGTTCCCCGGTTCCAAATGGGCGAAATTTGCTTTGATATTGGCGTGGGGTAAGTTGGGTTTGGGCGCGCTCGAAGGTTCAGTTTGCTGTAGTTGCCAGGCGCGGAATTTTTCGAGTAAATCAGGTAGCTCGCGCAGTGAACTGGGGTTGCTCTGGGCTTCGCTAAGTCCAAGTAGATTGCGGGCCGACTGATTCATGAGTTCAACTTGTTGATCTTTATCCAACACAACTATGCCGGTGCGCATACGCTCGATGATTTGTTGCGCGAGCCGCTGCAGGTGAGCCGCATGGGCCGCCTGGGTAAGCGCCTCTTCATGGCTTAGCCTGATTTTACGTGTGAGGTACTGAAATATCAGTGAGGTCAGAAAGGTGAGCGAAGCCAGCGCAGCTGAGGCGAATATCGACTTATTATCGGTTGGGTTGTTGAGGTACCCAAAAGTGCCTTCGGCGATTACCGCTATGGCGCAGGTAGCTGCAAGCAGTGTGGCTATGCGTTCGCGTAACATGATACCGCCAGCGGCAATCGCGATGAGTAGTAAATAGCCCAGGCCGCTTAGAGGGCCGCCGCTGGAGTGCATAAGCAGGGTTATAGCGGCAACATCAATAAAGAGCGAGATGAAAAGGTTGCGTCCCGAGGGGTTGAATTTAAGTCGCCACATGAGCAGCAGCGAGAAGAAGTTGATGCCAGTGTAAAAAAGAGATGTATAAAAAAACAGATCGGGGTTGTTGGTACCCAGAATTTTGGGGGCAAATTCTATTTGAAACATCAGCAGCAGCACGCTGCCGAGCAGGGTGCGATAATAGGTATAGATACGCAGCAGATCGTAGGGATTGTAGCTGCTAATGCCGTTGCTTTGATTGATTGCTTTGGGGTTGGGCATGGTCCTTTCCTGGCTAAAAATGTCTTGGCCAAACTCTGGATATGTTTGACAATGCGCTCCCGCTATCTCTCCCGCCGGGCGCTTCTGATGTTTGGTCACAAATAAAGCTGATTGTGCCAGTTTTTCGGTAAATCGGGTAACCGGATTGGGGTTAAGTCATTGATACAGGTTAGAGTTTCCTATGTCACAACTGCAATTGGTTCTTGCGCAAATCAACACCCTGGTGGGTGATATTCCAGGCAATACCGCCAAAGTTATCGATAGTGTAAACCGCGCCCTCGCCAGGGGGCCCGTAGATGTAGTGATATTTCCTGAATTGACCCTCACGGGTTATCCACCTGAAGATCTGTTGCTGCGCCCAAGTCTCGCTACGCGGATCGAGCGAGCCCTTCAAACTTTGCAAGAGGCGGCGTTACCCGTAACCTTGATCTTGGGGTATCCGCGCGGGAGCAATGGCTTGTTGTACAACATGGCGGGGGTGATTCAGCATGGGCGATTGATAGCTGAATACGCCAAGCAATGCCTGCCCAATTACCAAGTGTTTGACGAGAAACGCTATTTTGCCGAAGGTTCCCTCCCTTGTGTATTTGATTTGGCAGGCATACCGACGGCGATAAGCATTTGCGAGGATATCTGGCATCCCGGCCCTATGGCTCAGGCGGCGGCAGCAGGTGCACGTTTGATGCTCAATCTTAATGCATCTCCTTTTCACCAGGGCAAGCAGGCGGAGCGTGAGGCAATAGTGGCGGCGCGCGCGCGCGAGGGCAATATGCCGGTGGTTTACGCCAACCTGGTGGGCGGGCAGGACGAGCTGGTGTTTGATGGTGGGTCAGTGGTGGTGAGCCGACAGGGGGAAACTTGTTTTCGCGCGCCAGCTTTCAGCGAGGGTTTGTTTTCGCTGGCGATTGATCTTCAGGCCGAAAGCCTGGTAAATCAAGTAAGTCTGCATCCAATTCCCAACCGTTTGGAGGCGGTATATCAAACCCTGGTGCTGGGGCTGCGCGATTACGTTAACAAGAACCGCTTTAAAGGCGTAGTGCTGGGCTTGTCCGGTGGTATAGATTCCGCGCTGACTTTGGCGATTGCGGTGGATGCCCTGGGAGCCGAGCGAGTCGAGGCGGTGATGATGCCTTTCCGCTATACCTCGGACCTGAGTAAAAGCGATGCACAAGATGAAGCGACACGCCTGGGTGTGCGCTACAGATCCATCAGCATTGAGCCAATGTACGAGGCATTTATGGCGGCCTTGGAGGAGGAATTTAAAGGCACCAAGCGCGATACCACCGAGGAGAATCTCCAGGCCCGTTGTCGCGGTGTGCTACTGATGGCGATATCCAACAAAAAAGGTTACCTGGTACTTACCACCGGCAACAAGAGTGAAATGGCGGTGGGTTATTCCACTTTATATGGTGATATGGCTGGTGGTTTTGATGTGCTTAAGGACGTACCTAAAACCCTGGTGTTTGCACTGTCGCGTTATCGCAATAGTTTGGGTGAGGTGATTCCGGCGTCGGTAATTACCCGTCCACCCTCTGCCGAGCTGGCGCCAGACCAAAAGGATGAAGACAGCCTGCCGCCCTACGAGATACTCGATCAAATCCTCGCGCTTTATGTTGAGCAGGATGAAAGCGCTGACGCCATAATTGCGCGAGGGTTTGCGCGCGAGCAGGTAGAGCGGGCTGTGCGCCTGGTGGATATCAACGAATACAAGCGCCGCCAGGCCCCGGTCGGGGTGAGGATCAGCCAGCGCGGCTTTGGCCGTGACCGGCGCTATCCCATAACCTCGGGATGGAAGATGGGCGATTAGCTTTTGGTAAAACCAACAGCCTAGGGCGAAAACCTAGGGCAAAAAGGCCGCTGGTGCGGCCTTTTTGCTGGAGCTAATTTGCCGGGGCTAATTTCAGCTCTCTGGTTTAATGGCAGGTGCTTTTACGTATTCTGGATTGTAAATTTCGCGCGTGTCAAAGCCGGTGACTTCGCGTTTGCTAAACAGGCCCAGGGTGAGAATGCCGAACCAGTCGGTCCTGCCGTCGTTGTACATAAAGCGATCGTCAAAACCATTTTTGGTCAGCGCGGGATAATTGGGGTAGTTGGTGCGCAGGATATTCAGCATCTCGTCGGCCTTGTCCTGCATTTTAAGCAGGCGATAGCCCTCTACCATCACCGCCAGCGCATCGGGCGTGGCTGGTGTTTTGGGGTAGTTTTCCAGCACATAGCGGCCGCGACCAACAGCGGCCACATAGGCGCCGCGCTTGAAGTAGTAGTTGGCGACGTGGATCTCGTAGCGCGCCAGCAGGTTGCGCAGGAACAACATGCGTTTTTTCGCATCAGCGGCATAAGGGCTATCGGGAAAACGGTTGAGTAATTGGGTAAAATTGGCCAGTGATTCGCGCGCTGCACCTGGGTCGCGACGGGTAATATCCACCGGCATTACCCGCTCAAACATACCTTTGTCCTTACTGAAGGAAGCCATGCCGAGCATGTAGTAGGCGTAGTCGACGTTGCGGTGCTGGGGGTGAAGGCGAATAAAACGGTTAGCTGTCGCACTGGTGGCATCGGCATCGCCGGCCATATAGTGGGCGTAGATCAGTTCCAGCTGAGCCTGGTCGGCGTAGGTGCCAAAAGGAAAGTTTTCCTCCAGGTTATTCAGGTTTTTAACCGCAGTTTCCCATTGGCTGCGCGCCAATTGCTCTTCGGCGGCTTGGTAGAGATCGGCCTCGGAGGTGTACTTGGGCTCTTTCTTGGATGCACAGGCGCTCAGCACTACAGTCAGGCTGAGCAACAACAAGGGCAGGGCTCGCATAGGGTTTTGACTCTTATATCGATAAAATGGGTGCGCCAGATGGCGCAGCCGGGTATTTAAACACAGGGTGATGGCTAAACCTAGCGCTTGCTGAAGCTGTATATTGCCGTCATCCATTTTGCGCCGGATCACTTGCTCCGGCTTGGCCCCCAAAGGGCAATATTTGAGGTTTTTGAATGAAAGACGTATACCAACTGAGCGCCCAGGTGCCTATTACCATGAACGGCATGCGCTTCGACCAGGCCGCCGCAGAGTTGTTCCCCGACTTTTCGCGCTCGCGCCTGCAGAGCTGGATTAAAGACGGCCAGTTGACCCTGGATGGCCGGGTTGCCAAACCTAAAGACAAGCTTATCGGCGGCGAGACCCTTGAGGTGAATGCCGAGCTGGAGGCCCAGGGCGAGTGGGAACCGGAAGATATCAGCCTGGATATAGTCCACGAGGACGAGCATTTGCTGGTGATTAATAAACAGGCGGGCCTGGTGGTTCACCCCGCAGCAGGCAATTACACCGGCACTTTGGTGAATGCGTTGCTCAATCACGTACCTGGTCTGGTGAATCTACCCCGCGCTGGCATAGTTCATCGTCTCGATAAGGACACTACCGGCTTGATGGTGGTGGCCAAGACATTGGAGGCCCATACCGATCTTGTCGAACAGCTCGCCGATAGGACTGTGAGTCGCGAGTACGAGGCGGTTGCCGTAGGTACTATGACGGGCGGCGGTACCGTCAATGCGCCTATGGGTCGTCACCCCATGCAGCGTAAGCTGATGGCGGTACTCAGCCAGGGCGGCAAGCGCGCCGTTACCCATTACCGGGTGGCCAAACGCTACCCCAGTCACACGCATATTCGCGTTAAGTTGGAAACCGGGCGCACCCATCAAATTCGCGTGCACATGGCGCATATTGGCCATCCGCTGGTGGGCGATCAAACCTATGGCAACCGTTTTAAAATTCCCAAGGGTGCTAGCCAGCATTTAATCGACACCCTCAAGCACTTCCCGCGCCAGGCGTTACACGCGTTTAAACTGGGTTTGGAGCATCCGGGCACGGGTGAATATGTCGAGTGGACGGCACCTTTACCTAATGATTTCAAAGAGCTTTTGGATGCGCTTAATACGGGTTACGATCAGGAAGAGTAACGCTTGTGAATTGGATAACCCCCGCTTGGCCTGCCCCCGCCAATATTCGCGCCGCCATTAGCACCCGTTTGGGTGGTATGAGTGAGGCGCCTTACGCCAGCTTGAATCTCGGCTTGCATGTTGGTGACAACCCCGACGCGGTAGCCGGTAATCGCCGCCGTTTATGTAATGCGTTGGGGCTCGCGCTTGAACCCCAGTGGCTCGAGCAGGTGCACGGAACCAAGGTGGTTAAGGCTTTGGGGGACGGGCGGGTGCGCACGGCTGACGGCAGCTATACCAGTAGTGTTGGCCGGGCCTGCCTGGTTATGACAGCCGATTGTCTGCCGATTTTGCTGTGTGACCAGCAGGGCTCTCAGGTGGCGGCACTTCACTGCGGCTGGCGCAGTCTGGCCAAGGGGATTGTCGGGCGCGGCGTGCAAAAGTTTTCGGCGCCAGCTGGCGACCTGCTGGCCTATCTTGGCCCGGCTATTTCCCAGCCCCATTTTGAGGTGGGCATAGATGTGCTTGAAGCTTTTTTTAAGGCGGCACGCAACGCCATTCATCAGGAGCAGATAGCCGCCGCATTCAAACCGGGTAATCGCCCCCTGCATTTTTATGGTGACATCTACGCCCTGGCGCGCGCTGAACTTCACGCGCTGGGGGTGAATGCCGTTTACGGTGGCGATTACTGTACCTTTGCCGATGAGTCGCGTTTTTATTCCTACCGGCGCGACAAGGTTACCGGGCGCATGGCCAGCTTGATTTGGCGCCAGGCCTGAGGTTTGCCTGGCCATCGATGTGAAACTGACCCTGGGCCTCCATAAAATCCCGGGACTCCACCAAATCCCGGGCATTCACCAAATTGAGAAACTCTGCGCGCTCCAAGGGCAAAGTTGATCTAGCGCAAGCTTCCATCATTTAACTCGTGTACCCAAACGCTTTTGGCCGGTTTAATTATTGTTGCCGGTCTTGCCTGGCTTGAAATTAAAGCGCGCGTCCCCACAACTACCTCAACAAACTTGCACACGGGTGCCAACACCTACTGAGTTAATCCATGCGAATCGATCGTCTAACCAATCAGCTACAAATGGCCTTGTCCGATGCCCAGTCTATCGCTCTGGGACAGGATCACAGCCAGCTTGAACCCACTCACCTGCTGCTTGCCATGCTCGATCAAAAGGGCGCCGGCAGTGTGCGCCTGCTGCTGAGTCAGGCGGGGTTTGATGTGACTGGGTTGCGCACCGCGCTCAATGAGCTGCTGGAAAAATTGCCGCAAATTAAGAATCCAACCGGCGAAGAGAGCATGTCGGCTGATATGGTGCGCCTGCTCAATCTGGCGGATCGCCATGCGCAAAAGGTGGGCGATAAGTTTGTCTCCAGCGATTCGGTATTGCTGGTTGCCATGAGTGAGGCTCAAAGCGGCATTGGTGAGTTACTGAAAAAATTCGGCAACGCCCAGCGCCTG
>CBINKF010000162.1:0-6707 GCA_966251115.1 uncultured Cellvibrio sp. | reverse complement strand
CAACCCAGACTGACCGTTAAACTTCAGTGCCAATGATTTGCCATTCGCCGAAGCTCCCTGAACTACAGAAAGGCTATTAAGGCTTTCTACAAAGCTAAAATTATTTGTGACGACCAGATTTACGCTAACGACCTTTTTTTCCAAAACATTGCCGTCACTATCTGCAGATCCAACTGTAAATTGAGCAGAATAAGTCTTGGCTGCCAACCCATAAGCACTCGCGCTAATTGAAAGCTTATAATCGGCACCGGCACCCGCTACGGATAACTCCAACCAGGACGCAGGCGTCTGGCCGGTATCATAAGCCGCACCTATATAGGCCACCTTGGAGCCGGTGACATGTATAGAAAGATCCTGAGTTTGTGCAGCATTTGTATCAAGTTTGAAACTAGCACTGGTCTTGTCCAGGGTAAATCCGCCTTTTGAGCCAGAACTACCACCCGAATCTCCACCACCACCTCCACCACAGCCGGCAACTAGCAAAATCAGCATTACGCTTGCCAGTGCTACTAAATATTTTTTTGCCACAAACAATCCTCCAAATTGCCAATATTTCACCGAGACCAACGCTGAGCAGGTCATCGTATTTTTTGCCACTCAAGGTATTAACACGGCAGGGTGCTTACCCCTCCATTTTAAGGTGAAGGAATAAGCCTATTTATTACCATCGGTAATTTTTAGCTGATTGGGTTGTCCACCGGCTTCCCAGTGTAATCCCAAGGCGTGGGTGACCTGCGCCAAGGTTTCCTCCTGACCGCGCAGCTGGATCACCGCGGTAATCTTGCGTTTGGCCAGGTCAGCTTGAGCGAAACTGATTTTGATTGGGTAGTAACGTTCCAACTCTTTACCAACCTGTTCCAGGGGAGCATCGCGAAAAATCAATTGCTTGCTCCGCCACGCGAACACTTGTGCAGCAGACACAGCGTGCGGCTTTTGTCCAGATGCGGCGGCTTCTACACTGAGTTCCTGATTAGCTGTCAGCTCCTCCAAAGGCGCAAACGATTGATTTTTATCTTGCCCTTGCCCAATTGCAACCCTCCCCTCTTCGACTCGCACGAGCAGGTCGTCATCAAACAAGCGCACTGAAAACCGGGTTCCCAGCACCTGTATTTGACCCTTTGAACTCATAACTCGGAACGGGAGCTTAGCGTCCTTAGCCACATGGAAATACACTTCGCCGCGATTTAATTGGGCTATACGCAAATGCTTATCCATTTCGATTGTTAGCGCGGAGTCAGTATTAAGAACCAGCTCCGTCCCGTCCACCAATTGAATATGCTTTTGCTCCCCCAATGCTGTTGAGTAGTGCTGTAACTCGGGCGCGCTCGGCCACCAAAATATAGCGCAGACGACCAGCAAGCAGGCAAAAGCGCTCGACCACCCCAACCAATTAACTGCGCGCCCGGATTCAAGCGGCGATGGGATTCGCCCAAGCACCTCTCCGCGCTGCCACAATTGTTCTGCATGGATAAACGCGGCCTGGTGTAAAGGAGACGCTTTTAACCAGATAAAAAATTCCGCCTCTTGAGCTTCGGAAAAATCCGAGCGATTCATTTTGCTTAACCAGATTATGGCCTGATTATCAGCAACTTTCTGTTTGGATCTAAACCAGCGCATAGGCCTAGACCTCCTCTTGCAAATGTTCGCGCAGGAACTTGAGGGTTTTGATAATGTGTTTTTCCACAGTACTTTCAGAAATCCCCAGCAATTCACTGATCTCCCTGTAGGTTTTTTCCTGCTGACGGCTTAATAAAAAAGTGCGTCTATATTTTTCCGGCAGCTTTGCCAAAACCGACTCAAGCCTAGCCAAATCGCGCCTCGCACCTTCGTGGCGATCAGGTGTCAAGAAATCCTGTTCTGCCTCGTCATCGACTAATTGGCACTGTAAATAGCGATGGTGGTTGCGCTGCTTGCGAATACGATTTAATGCCAAATTGCTTGCTGTTTGATACAAATAAGCGGCAGGATTTTCCAGTTCTTCAATATTTTGCGCACGCAGCATGTTGTGAAATGCATCCTGAACAACATCCTCCGCCTCGTGCGCCAATTTAAAGCGGGCAGCAATCACCCGCTTTAGTTCCAGGCGATGCTTTTCAAAAAAAGCTCCCAGGGTCATTTTGGTGTTCACAGCCCAACCCCCTGGTGCATTACCATTTCACCTGCAAGCTGCCTGCTATTGAGCGCCCCTGGGCTGTATTAATATTGGAACTGGCCACAACTGCTGTGTAGTAGCTTTTATCCAATATATTATTAACACCCAAGTGCCAATTTACCTCCTGTCCCCAAAGCTCCTCGCTGCCCGATACGCCCATATCCAACGTGGTGTAAGGATCTATAGCAAACTGATTGGTATTATCGGCATAACGCTCACCTACATATTTCCCACCCAATGTAAGTGCAACGCCGTTTGTAAACGAATAGCGAATAAAAAGGCTGCCGCTGGCAGCAGCTGCCAGCGGCAGGCGATTGCCCTGATTTTCCCCACTGGTGATTTCCGGTTTGAGCAGAGACATCCCCGCCAATACGTCCAGGCCCGGTTTCAATTGCCAGGTAAGATCCAGGTCCACCCCTTGAGCGCGGGCCTCTATGCCATTCAAAGAAGTGCGCAGGCCATCCAGAATTTCAATATCGACAACATTGCGTTTGTCTATCTGGTAAATCCCCAGGGTGCTCATTAGTGCACCATCAAACCACAGGCTTTTTAGGCCCAATTCGATTTGATCGGAAAGCTCTGGTTGCGCCGGTAGTGAGCCCACATCGTCGAGGTGATAATTGGCGCGCAAGGCCTGACTGTAGTTGAGGTAAACAGATTGGCTATCAACAGGTTTGTATACCAAACCCAACTGCCCTGAAAAATGATTGTAACTCTGCAATTGTGTTGCGCTAGCCTGAGTAATATCGGTGTGATCGCCGCGCAAGCTCGAATAGCGCCCACCCAGTGTAAAGGTCCAGGACTCGCCCAGCTCCACCACATCCTGAGCGAATATTCCGTAATCATCGTAGAGTAAACGCAGCTCGCGATTAGTGTATTGTGTATCTAAGGCTGCCCCGTAAATTACCTGATTTAAAATGTTATATATCTCAGCATCCAATTCAGATGCGGTCCAGACCCGTCCGCCAAATTTATCCTGATGCTCAAGCGTATAATTTTTATAGAGATCCTGTCTGTACCATTCAGCACCAACAGCAATATGATGCACAAAATATCCAGACTCCCAAGTGCCATCAATGCGCAGCTTACCATTGTTGTTGGTTTCCAGCTCATCCTGTCCATACAGGCTGGTTACCGGAGATATCCGATATAGCCACTCAGGATAGCTGGGGGTAACAATAATTGGGATAACAGCGCGACTCCCTAAGGAGTACAGAATAAAGTCGTTTCCCAATTCATTTTTGCTGAACAGGACATTGGTCTTGAGCAGTGTATCCAGATTTGCTCGAACACCTGCGCGATTTTCGTCACGCCAAAAATATTGGAGCTTTACCGACCAGTCGTCATTAATGTAATGCGTTAGGTCAGCACTAAAAAAATGCCCAACGGTTGAAAAATCTTTTTTAGCCACAGGTGCCAAATCATCCAGAAAAGCGTCGGGAACAGTTCCCGTTGGATCATCGATTACCTGCAAATGGGATAGTAAATCCTGTTGATCGCGCTGGTATTCGTAGGCAATAGCGAGGCTGGTAGCCGCCGTCACTTTCCAATCCAGCGACACGGCAGCCAATTGGCGGTGAATATCATTGATCTCCGCGCTTTTATCCTGCGCTTGATCCACCAGGTTGACACGCCATGCCAGTTGCTTGAGCAGCGGCGCTTGTGCCTGGTTAATATCCAGGGCCAGCAATTGCTGGCCCAAATCCCCCACCCCCAGTTTGGCGCTCACAAAATCAGTATCCCGGGGATGTTTACGTTCGAGATTGATGATCCCGCCCGGTTCCGCCTGACCATAAAATAAGGTTGATGGACCTTTCAGAATGTCAGCCTGCTCAATATTTTCGGGCAACACCTTTAACCCGGTTGAATCGCTTAAGCGAAATCCATCCAGATATAAGGCGTGCCTTTGAAAGCCGCGAATGTAAACGTCATCGTTAGAATCACCCAGGCCATCGCCCGGGGTAATACTACTGGCCAGTGTTAATACATCGGCTATTTCGCGCGGGTGAGCGTCAGCTACCAGGGTCTGGGGTATTACGTTTAAAAAGCGGGACGAGTCGAAATAGGCCACATCACCCAAGACTTGCGAGTGCTGGATAGTCTGGTAGCGAAATGGCAGGGCTCTGGCATGTACTAGCAGCTCCTCAACATGGGGTACTGTAACCGGCGGCGGCGATTGCAGTTGCTGAACAGCAGGTTCATCGCGACCGGGTTGGGTACGAGCAATAACGTAGGATGCCGCCTTACTGTCGTAGCGGAAGGTCAAACCGGATTTTGCGAGTAACCCGCGCAAAGCAGCCTCGGGGGTAAGTGGCCCCACCACGGGACTCGACTGCTGCCCCACCAGCAACTGGCTATCCGCTAGAACATTAACCCCGGCCTGAACACCAAATTCGATAAGCGAAAGCTGTAATGCCTGACCGGGTAAATCAAAATAGTCCAGCTTGGCCTGTGCCCACACTTTATATGGATTACTTAAAACACCCGCCAGTAGCGCTGAAACTAATAGTGGCAACGTCCTTAGCTGCCTGTTTTTATGGTTCATAATTGTCGCCGAGTTATTTTTTGTGGGCGTATTATGCAAAGCCTCTGACTTAATTGCGAGCCCCTACCCCCTTCGCCCAAAAAGCCCACCAGCTCATCGCGAATGCGTTCCGCCCATTCCAGATGGGTGTTGAGATATTGAATAAAATTTTGAGCTGCTCTCGGCAATCGGCTGCTCCCTACACTGGCACCGCTGGGGGTTGTGTATATTGATGCTGATGGGACCCTGTTTTCCGGTGCAGCCGGAGCTTGGCTTGGAGTTGGCCTTAGGTCCGCCAGCAGGCAGCCTGCTGGTGCTTACCGCCTTGGCTGCCAGCATCTCTTATATAGCTGCTAGCCGTTGCCATCGTTAGTGCCATTCCCAACGCGGATATAGGCCTGGCCATATTTGCATCCCCGGGGGTTACCTTTGCTTTAAATGTAGGCTGGGGCTTGCTCTTTACTTGCAACCGCTCAACTTTATCTACGGATAAAATGCGGGTTGAAACCAGTCACCCCAAACCATGTTGAATAGCCCGTGGCAGGGCAGCTTACTCCTGACAAGAATCGATGCGGGCTGCTTGGCTTTTATTGCTTATTTCTGTCATCGCAATTGGTCGCCAATTGAAACCCATAAGTAATATTTAAAATAATTTTTTATATATCACTGATCCATAACAATTCTTTATTCTCGCGCCACGCTAAAAATTCCCCTACCCTGATCTAAAATTCTCACCCAAAAAATACATATGAAAAAAGCAGTTTTTAGGTAAAAAGCAGCTATTAAACCCACTGGCAACCTGGCGGTGAGTATTTGCATGCAAGCGGAGATAAAGGCCGTTTTTAGTATTGCCAAATAGTCCAAAGACACTGGCACATTTGCTCAATCTAAAACCTTACCGGCTTTAATTTCTTCTAAAATTTAAAGGTGTTTTAGTATTACTAATTAGCTGGCAAAAAAATTGGCTAATATTTCGAATTCTATTTTTTGGCACGGACTTGTCTGTCTTGTGGAGGTATCTAAAGATGGATAGAAACACCTCGAGTCGTTTGGGTGGGATATTAATCGAAAAGGGAATGATTACCCGAGCGCAATTAGAAATTGCCGTACAGGAACAGACGCGGCGACGCCAGAGCATCGATTCTTCCAACAAGCTGGACCTGCAATCAACTGCCTTGGGTGAAGTGTTAATTGATCTCGGTTTTATCACCCGACTGCAATTAAAACGCAGCCTTAACTGGCAAATGCTGTTGCGCAAAATGACCATTGCCATGTCCTTGGTGGCGCCGCTCATGTCACTGGGCAGTCCAGCAGCTTACGCAGCCAAACTCACCAAAACCAGCTCCAGCCTATCGTCCAGTTCGTCGAGCAGCTCTGTAGCTAGCAGCAGTTCCAGTGCGGCCTCCACCCTGCAAACCACGGTTGCCCAGGCGAGCGTTGTGGCCACACCCGCCAGCCTGCCCCTAACCATCCAGGCTGAGGATTTCACCAGCATGTATGGCATTCAAACCGAGGCGACGACAGACACCGGGGGTGGGTTGAATACCGGTTGGGTTAACGATGGCGATTGGCTCTCTTATTCAGGTAAACCCTTTACGGCCCCGGCCGATGGGCTCTATCAGATCACCTTTCGCATTGCCAGCCCCTCGGGCGGTGGTAGCTTTGAACTTAAAGAGGGGGATGACAGCCTGAGCTACGGCCGCGTCACCGTGCCCGCCACCGGGGGAACTCAAAACTGGGTCAGTATGGTTTACACCCTGAATATGACTGCGGGAACCCACAGTCTGAAACTGGCGGCAATGCTGCGCGGCACTGGATTTAACCTCAACTGGTTCAAAATTGAATACCTGGGTGCGGCCATGCCCGCCACTATTCAGGCGGAAAGCTACGATTCCAGCTACGGAGTGGAAACACAGGCAACGACCGATGCCGGCGGTGGCTTAAATGTGGGCTGGATCAATGATGGCGACTGGATGAATTACAGCAATCAGGTTATTGGCGTACCCCAAACAGGTACGTACAAGGTCACTT
>CBINKF010000161.1:0-6728 GCA_966251115.1 uncultured Cellvibrio sp. | reverse complement strand
GACAAAGACAACTCCCACAAAATCATGGATTTCTTTGCCAGTCATCCAGCGACTGAAGAGCGCCTGCGGGAGTTTCGCCAATAATTGCCGCCCCGATTTGGCGCCAGGTTTTTTTAACTGGCGCCGGGCTTTGCGCTAGTTGCCCAATATCCTTTCAAATTCCAGCACTTCTTTTTCGTCTACATCTGTTATCTTATTGAGCTAATTCACTGCGCGAGTATTTTTGCCAGGTTTGGCGTCAAAAACATTTTCGCAGGTGGTAACTCAAAGGATTGATCCAGCAATTGCCAATATTTGATAAGACTCAACCGGAGAAGGATTATGAATACCGCTACCCAAGGTATGATTCGCGACTACTTGGCTGAATATGATCAGGCCGCCCCCGCTGATAAATATCCCCTGGTGCGCCAGTGGATGATGACTGAGCCGCTGCCATTTTTTAAACAGCTGCGCGCGCAGCGGCCAATTCTGGTTACCCCGGAATGCGTGCTGGTGAGTCGCTATGCCGATGCCATCGACATGCTGCAAATGCCCAAGATTTTTACTGTGGATTTGTATAAACCCAAAATGGGCGTGACCGCGACCGACCCGGGTTACCTGATGGCGCACGATGATGATGCGCTACACTACCGCGAAAAATCTATTATGCAGGGCATGCTCAATCGCAATGATCTGCCGCGCATTCGCCAGTTGGTGGGCGAAACCTCTAAAGCCATTTTGCAAAACGCCCAGGGTAATATCGACATAGTTTATAACTACTGCCGGATGGTACCTGCGACTCTGGTGCAGGATTATTTTGGCCTGGATGAGGTGGATAAAAAGGAATTGATCGATTGGTCATTTTGGAATCAATACGATGTATTTCACAACCAACCTTTCGATTTAAACTCCCCCGAGCTGACCAAACACATTACCGATAATCACGCGCGTGTCACTGTGGCGCTGGGCGACTACATTAAAAAAACCATGCTGCGCAAACTGGCCATGGTTAAGTTGGAAGAAACCAAAAATATTTTGTTAATTGGCTGGCGTATTCTTAAAGGAATAGTCAATAAAATCCTTGGCAAAACCACGCCAATGGCCAAAGACGACATAGTCACCCGCATGCTGCGCACCAGCTTTGCGGCCCAAGTGGAGTTTGATTTGGTGCGCGTTGGGGTTAATGCCGGTGGATTGTTGATAGGTGCCATTGAAACCACCTCGCAGGCCGTTTGCCAGACAATCGATTTTTTTATCAAGCGCCCGGAGCTGCTGGCCCAGGCCAGGGATGCCGCTGCCAATAACATCAAACTGTTTGACAATATGGTGTGGGAGGCGCTGCGCTATGTACCTATAAGCCCCTACATGTTCCGCCAAACCTCGGAGGAGTACGAGCTGGCCAAGGGCACAGACTACGCCACCAAAATTCCCGCGCGCACCAATGTGCTGGTGTTAACCCAGTCGGCAATGTTTGATAGCTACGCCTATAACAACCCGGATGAATTTAATCCGGATCGCAACTTCTACCACAATTTTAATTTTGGCTTCGGTCCGCACGATTGCCTGGGTAAATATGTAGGCATGGAAATGATTCCGGAAATGGTGCGCCAGGTTTTATTGCTCCCCAACTTGCAAAGCCAGGGGGATATAGACAAAAAAAATGGACCTTTCCCCGAGTCATATGCATTGACCTGGACCAAATAACCCTTCTCATCAATCCAAAAGGAAACCGGCCCGCCTGAGGCGTTTATGGCGGGCCAGTTTGGAGCCTGAATATGAAAAAATTTTTGCTGGTAGTCGCGCTCCTGGTTGTTGTTGCAGGTGGTTTTTTATTTTACGCCGCTGGTGGATTTGACTGCCCGCTGGCGGCGCCCCAGGGTCAACCTTTTGTTAAGCCTGTGCCGACGGACTGGGCCAGCTATCAACAACAGCAGTGGCAGGCACACGACGAACACCTTAAACGTTATGCCGTTGCCTTCGACCGCTTCGCCAATTTTCCCGAGAGCGAGAGCGATGGTATTCCCTATTTGATTTTAAAATTATTGCCGGTGCTGGCGCCTGAATATTGGGGGCAGGGCGATGATTTTATGAGCGTAATGGGCCTGTTTAACGATGAGCGCAACCCAGGTTCACCAGTGCCGCGCGGCATGGGTTTTAGTGGGCTTTCCCGCGCAGATACCAATGCCAATATCGACTATGCGTCTTTCGGTTGCGGCGCCTGCCATATAGGCCGTTTGCGCCGTGAAGATGGCAGCTACTATTATTTAGACGGTGGTATTAACGCCGAGTTTAATGTAATTGGCTATCGCAAACGCGTGTCCCAGTCCATTGAAAAAATGGCCGCCGGGGAGCAGGACAAGGCAAAACGTCAAGCGCTTATCACCAAAAATATTTTAACCGCACTGGATAAGTTGCACGCCCAGGACCCGAATTATTTTTATAAAAATTACGCGGCGGAAGGGCGCGCCTTCGATGCGGCCTACGAGCAGCAGCAAATTGATCTTTTCAAAAAAAATGCGGCTGATTATGTCGCCAGGTTTGTCGATCATCAAACCTGGATCTACCAGGGTTGGAAAGATTTCGTCGCTCGCTATTATCCCGGCGGCGGCCAGTTGTTGTTGGATGGCTTGCCTGGAACCGAAGACGCTATAGGGTTTAATACCATCAAGGCCAACGCCAATTTTAAAAGCAAATGGTATACCCGACCCTTCGCCAGTTTGACCCTGCCACCCAGCTATGGGCTCACCGATATTATGGCGGTGTGGGAGCAAAACCTGCACGATCCTCTGTGGAATGCTGACAAGACCGATCTGGTCAATGGCGGCGGCCAGTGGACCGGGCATATCCCATTGCCCATGTACAAAAATATCGCGGCGCAACTCACCATTGGTTTTGAAAATGTGGATGTGCGTGTGTCGGCGTTTGCGGAGGAGGTGCTGGACAAGATGCCGGCGGCGGTTTATCCCTTCGCCGTGGATGTAGCGCTCGCCCAAAAAGGTGAAGCGCTGTTTGTCGATAACTGCGCCGCTTGTCACCAACCGCACAATGGCCGTGTCTATACCAACCTGGGTACCGATATGGGGCGCGCGAAAATTGCTGGCACCTTTGTCACACTGGGCGCGATCAGTGGATTTACCGAGGTGTGTTCACCCACAACGGTGGTAGTGATGTACGGTAAAGAACGCAAGCCCTGCGCGGAGTACAAAGGCGTATCGCTGGAGGGGAAATCGCGCCTGGCTATGACCCCGCCCAGACAGCATGAGGGCTATAACGCCTTGCCGCTGGTGGGGCTCTGGGCCCAGGCGCCCTATCTGCACAATGGTTCAGTGCCGACGCTCTACCATTTGCTGGTACCCAGCGAGCGCCCGGCAGTATTTGTAAAAAGCCGTCTGGATTACGACCCCGAGCGCGTTGGCTTTTCCTGGGACCTTAATCAGGATACCGGCCATCAGGAAGGCTACCTGGTGGATACCCGCCTGACACCGGCGCTCAGCAACAAGGGGCACGATCAGGATCTGGATATGGACGGTAAACATTTCAAACTCAACTGGAGCGATGACAAGGCCGGCGCCATGGCGCTTATCGAGTACCTCAAGACGCTCTAGCCCAGCCCCTCCCGCCGGCCTCAAAACCGGCGGGCAAATTCCGCTTGCATCCCCGTGTATTTGCCTTATAGTGCGCGCTATCGCTGGTCGCAAAACAACCAATTCGGTTGCGCCAGTCGCCCTCTGAAGGACTCCGTTTTATTCGCGCCTTATCCAGGCGGTTATCACCTTTTTTGATGCCGAGTTTGTACCCACAAGGCGAAGCTCGGCCTTGGTTATTGCTCACAAGGTACCCAACCCATGACCCAGGCTCACGTGGCGTTATTTCATAAGGTTTCTTTGATTGGTGCACCTACCGATATAGGTGCTGGCGCGCGCGGCGCCAGTATGGGGCCAGAGGCGCTGCGCGTTGCCAAACTTGCCCAGGCCCTGCGCGATTACGACATCGAAGTCTTTGATCGCGGCAACCTCAACGGCCCCGCCAATCCCTGGCAGAAGCCGGTAGCTGGCTACCGGCACTTGGCCGAGGTGATCGAGTGGAATCAGTTGGTGCACGATGCGGTTTACGCCGAGCTGCGCTCCGGACGCATGCCCATTCTGCTGGGCGGCGATCACTGCCTGGGCCTGGGGTCGATCTCTGCAGTTGCGCGCCACTGCCGCAACGCCGGTAAAAAGTTGCGCGTTATCTGGCTCGATGCCCATGCCGACTTTAATACCAGCATGCTCACCCCCAGCGGCAATATGCACGGTATGCCGGTGGCCTGTCTGTTTGGTCACGGCCCGCAAGAGCTGATTGAAATGAGCGGCCAGGTACCGGCACTCAACCCTAAACAAATTTGTGAAATAGGTATTCGCAGCGTCGATCCGGGCGAAAAGCAATTTGTGCACGAGCAGGGCTTGGAGGTCTTCGATATGCGTTATATCGATGAAATGGGCATGCGCACTACCATGGAAAAAGCCCTTAGCGGTCTGGATGAAAACACCCACCTGCATGTGAGTTTTGATGTGGACTTCCTCGACCCGGAAATCGCCCCCGGAGTCGGCACCACCGTGCCCGGTGGCCCCACTTATCGTGAGGCATCACTGTGTATGGAAATGATTGCCGACACTGGGTTGCTGGGTTCATTGGATATAGTTGAATTAAACCCGGCTCTGGATGTGCGCAATAAAACTGCGCTGCTGGCAGTGGATTTAATTGAATCGTTATTTGGTAAAACCACCTTGATGCGCAAATAATTGCGTTTGAGCCAAAACAAAAAAGGCGCTGAAATTCAGCGCCTTTTTAATCAGTGTATTTTTAAACGGCGTATTTTTATCAACAAGTGGTTAGTTGAAATAGCTCGCAATTAATTCTTCATGCTGCTCTGCCTTCAATCGCGGGCCAAATTGGCTGACCACTTTGGCGGCGGCCAGGTTGGCAAACTCGGCCGCAGTTTTAAAGTTTTTACCCTGGTTCAGGCTGTAAAGGAAGGCTCCGGCAAACATATCACCGGCACCGTTGGTATCTACGGCTTTAACGGGAGTGCCGCTTACCTGAATTAATTCTTCACCGTCAAATACCAGTGCGCCTTCACCGCCGCAGGTGATTGCAAACTGCCTGCAGTATTGTTTAAGCGCCGCGCAGGCGGCATCGAGTGAATCGGTCTGGGTAAAGCCCAGGGCTTCGTCGCGGTTGCAGAATAAAAGGTCAACACCTTCACCAATCATTTCCAGCAAACCCTCGCGAAAAAATTGCACCATGGCCGGGTCGGAAAGGCTTAGGGCGGTAAGGGTATTATTGGCTTCGGCAAGCTTGCGCAATTCAATTGCAGCGGCCCGACCTGTGGGCGAGGTAACCAGGTAACCTTCGATATAGGCGTAGCGCGATTGTGCAACAGCAGCCGGGTCCAGCTCGGCCACTGACAGGGTCTCGCTGATGCCCAAAAAAGTATTCATAGATCGTTCAGCGTCCGGGGTTATCATCACCAGGCATTTGCCGGTGATACCTGCAGGTGGCTCTATGTGTACGGGTGTTGCCACGCCTGCCGCGTGTATATCGCTCAGGTAAAACGCGCCGTTGTCGTCGTTGGCGACCTTGCAGGAGTAGACGTTCTTACAGCCGAAATAACTGGCGGCGATAATCGTGTTGGCGGCCGAGCCACCGCTGGCGCGCTTGGAGGCCACCAGGTGATCCTTGAGGTGGCTCATAAGCTGGTGCTGGCGCGCTTCGTCCACCAGCGTCATTACGCCTTTGGCGACCGCCATGCGTGTCAGGTCGGCGTCGGTAAGGGTTATTTCGGTATCCACCAGGGCGGCGCCTATACCGTAGATGTCGTATTGCTTGCTCATAGCACCATGTCCAGTTTGCTTTATCCGGGCGCGCATTATGCAAAATATCCAGGCTGGCGGACAGGTTTTGGCAATGGCCGGGATAAGGCTGTTACACTGGCGCACCATCTCACCCCCTTGAATTGCTTTGGTAAAAAGACTGCTGAATGACTAAACGCCGCTCCATTTCCCGTCCGCGTAAATCCACTAAAACTGTCGCACCGCGCAAAGGTTGGGCGCTAATTCGCCTGTGGATGCTCTATATCTGCCTGGCGGTGATGGTGGTGATGAGCTTTTGGGCGCTGTATCTGGATTCGGTGGTGCGCAAAAAGTTTGAAGGTAAAAAGTGGGCACTGCCTGCACATGTGTATGCCCAGCCGCTGGAGTTGTATCAGGGGATGGAATTGAGCTCCAGCGCTTTGGAGCAGGAGCTGCAAGCGCTGGGCTACCGCTTCGGCAGCGCGGCCACCGCACCTGGCCAGGTGAGTAAAAGCAGCAGTTTTAGCGGCAGCAGCTATCGCATCAACAGCCGCGGTTTTGAGTTTTGGGACAAGCGCGAGCCAGCACAAAAATTCCAGTTGGAATTGAGCGGTACCCAGGTGACTGCACTGCGCGACCAGGCGGGGGCGGATATTCCTCTGGTGCGCCTGGAGCCGGAAGAAATTGGCGGCTTTTATCCGGCCGATAAAGAAGACCGGATACTGGTGCGCCTGTCGGACTTGCCGCCGCTGCTGGGTGAAACCCTGCTGGCCGTTGAGGACAAACATTTTTTAGAGCACCACGGGGTGTCGCCCCTGGCGATTATCCGCGCCGCCTGGATCAATATGCGCTCGGGCAATGTGCGCCAGGGCGGCAGCACTATCACCCAGCAGCTGGTAAAAAACTTTTACCTGTCCA
>CBINKF010000160.1:0-6731 GCA_966251115.1 uncultured Cellvibrio sp. | reverse complement strand
AGGAGCGATAGGATGTCCCAACACGACTTTCAAAAGGCTGATACCACCAACCCGGCGTTTGTGGGTGCGCTTTTGGATACCATCCCCACGGGCATAGTGGTGACTAATCAGCGCGGGCTTTTGGTCTATGCCAATAGCGAAACCGAGCGATTGTTTGGCTACAGCCTGGACGAGCTCCTGGGTGAAAGCGTTGATATGCTTCTGCCTGATAGGTTCAGCCAAAAACACAGCAGCCATCGCCAAAGTTTTAGCGAAAGCCCCAGCACGCGTCATATGGGTGCTGGTCGCGATCTTTTTGGGCGGCGCAAAAACGGCAGCGAATTTCCGCTTGAAGTTGGCTTACGCCCGTTAAGTATGGGTGACGAAAACTGGGTAATCGCCACCATTGTGGATATCTCTGCGCGCAAACAGCTGGAAGCCCGATTTGCAAAGGTCATCGAAGCCTCTCCTTTTGGCATGTTATTGGTGGATGAACAAGGCTTGATACAGCTGATAAATCCCAATCTGCAAAAATTATTTGGCTACAGCGGCGACGAACTGCTCGGTCAATCCGTCAATATCCTGTTACCTGAACGCTATAGGGACAACCATGACAAACTGCGCGCCGGCTATATCGCCGAACCCAGCCTGCGCGCTATGGGCCTTGGACGAGATTTAACGGGGCGCCATAAAAACGGAACAGAAATTCCTATCGAGATTGGTTTAAACCCGGTCGAAACCGACAAAGGCACGCTTACACTTGCGGTTATCACCGATATCAGCGAACGCAAGCGCCTGGAGTTGAGCTTGCAGCAGGCCAACGCCCACATGGAAGAGTTTACCTATGTCGCGTCTCACGATCTCAAATCGCCACTGCGCGGCATAGCAGACCTGGTGGAGTGGATTGGCGAAGACCTGGATGAAAACACCTCGCAAGCTGTGCGTAAAAACCTGGATCGTATGCAGGTGCGAATTAAGCGCATGGAACGGCTGGTGGAAGATTTATTACTCTATGCGCGCGCCGGTAAACGCAATACCGAATTGGTACCTGTGGATCTGGCAGAGTTGATCAAGGGCATTATTGAAATGCACCCGGTACCGCCCGAATTTGAACTTAAAACCGATATTCGGTTACACCAAATTACTGCAGCGCGCACCCCGTTGGAAACGGTATTGCGCAACCTGTTCACCAATGCTCTCAAACACCACGATGGACAGGCCCCCCAAATTTATATAAGCGCCGAGGCCGATGGCAACTTTGGCCGATTTATTGTGAAAGACAATGGCCCCGGCATCCCCAGCGCGGCGCGCGAGCGAGTGTTTCGCCTGTTTCAAACACTCTCCGGCTCAGAGTCCAGCGGCAGTGGTATTGGTCTGGCGGTGGCCAAACGCATGACCGAAAGCCACGGCGGCAAAATTCAACTACTGGAAAACAAGGATGAGCGAGGTGCAACTTTTGAAGTGCTCTGGCCCCGCTTCCCGCGCAAAGACACGGTTGAATAGGAGGTAGCTATGCTGATGAATATTCTCTTGGTCGAAGACGACGATGTAGCGGCCGAAGCGGTGGTGCGCAGCCTGCGCAAATACGATGTACAAGCGCCCATAGTGCATGCCCAGGACGGCCAGGAGGCGCTGGATATTCTGCGCAATCAACATCCACAACAAAAGCTAAACAAGCCTTTTTTAGTGCTTCTGGATTTGAATATGCCGCGCATGGATGGCTTTGAATTTATGCAGGAAGTAC
Source organism: uncultured Cellvibrio sp. (assembly GCA_966251115.1). GTDB lineage: Bacteria > Pseudomonadota > Gammaproteobacteria > Pseudomonadales > Cellvibrionaceae > Cellvibrio. The sequence goes on along the minus strand of CBINKF010000160.1, from coordinate 5,008 downwards.
GCGCCGACAAACTGCTGTGTGAAAGCGTTATTTTTGTCCTGACCACTTCCGACAATGAGTTGGATCGCAGCCGCGCCTACCGTGAAAACATCGCCGGCTACATGGTCAAATCTGCCGTCGGCCCGCAATTCTCCAAACTCGCATCGCTGTTGGAAAACTATCGCGATGCCGTCAAGCTCCCGGGATAAGCGCACGAGGCGACACTATGCAAGCGGCCGCGAATACACCCATCAAAGTCATGCTCATCGATGATGATGATGTAGACCGAGAGAAAATCCGGCGCCTGCTCGGCAATGAACCTGGCAATCAGCGAAGGCAGCTCCGCCAAAGACGCGCTGCTGCTGATTAATAACCAGATATTTAACTGCGCCATTATCGACTATCAACTCAAAGATTCGCTCGGCTCGGAGTTGGTCGAAAGCATTAAAAAACACAACAGCGAACCCACCCCAATTATTATGGTGAGCGGCAATAGCGATGAACGGGTTATCGCCAATGTAATCCGCGACGGGGTCTTTGATTACCTGCCCAAACGCAGCCTGGCCCCGGATCAACTTTATCAAACGCTGCTACAAAGCCTTAAATGGGCGCGCAATGAATCCCTGGTGAAAGAGCAGCGCCTGCGTGTAACCCAACTCACCGAGGGTTTACCGCAAATGGCCTGGACCTGCACAGCGGATGGCAGCTGCGACTTCCTCAACCGGCGCTGGTACGAATTCACCGGGCGCAACGAATCGGATCAATTAGGCTATGGCTGGCTGGAACAGGTTCACCCGCAGGATAAAGAGCAGTTTGTTAGCGCCTGGACTCAATGCGTAAGATCCGGTGAAGAGCTGCACATTAACCTTCGTATTCGCAATAACCTGAATGAATACCGTTGGTTTGATACTCGCGCCACCCCCCAGCGCGACACCAGCGGCAACATTATCCGCTGGTTGGGCAGCAATACCGACATTACTGATATTGAAATAACCCGCCAGGCGCTGGCGACTAGCGAAAAGCGCTTTCACGCCGCCTTTGACTACGCCCCACTGGGCATGACCCTGGTGAACCTGGGTGGAACCATTTTACAGGCCAACGCCTCTTTTCATGCTCTACTTGGTTTTGAGCTGGACAAATTAGGACAGCTGTCGGCGCTCACAGGTACCAGCATAATGGAAATTAGCCATCCAGATGACATAGAGGCAGAAAAGGCCGAGCTGCGCGAATTGCAAAGCCGCAACATTCCCTTTGTACAATTTGAAAAACGTTTGCTGGCGCGGGACCTGCATGTAGTCCACACCCAGGTGAGCGTAGCGCTAATCAATAGCGACGCCCAACCGCCCTGTTATTTGTTCCAGTACTACGACTTGTCGGAGCGCAAACGCTACGAGGAGCGACTGATTCAGCTGGCCCACTTCGATCCACTCACAGGCCTTGGCAACCGCACAAAACTCTACGAGGAAATCAGTTTTCTCGTGCAAAAATCGGCGCGCAGCGCTGCGCCCTTTGCCATTTTATTTGGTGATCTGGATCACTTTAAGGAAATCAACGATGGCCTGGGGCACGAGGCCGGCGATCTGTTATTGCGCATAGTTGCGCGTCGATTAAGAAAATCCGTGCGGCGCGGCGACAGTGTGGCGCGCCTGGGTGGCGATGAATTTGTCATCATCATGCAGGATGTCAATAAATTTGAAGCTGTGGTCACCGTGGCTGAAAAACTCATCCAGCGTATCAAGCGTCCTATACGCCTGGGCAACAACGTAGTCCACGTGGGTATCAGCTTTGGTGTGGCACTCTACCCCACCGATGGCGACGACGCCCAAACCCTGTTGCGCAACGCCGACAGCGCGCTCTACGAGGCCAAGAAAAAAGGTCGCGGTTGCCATCAACTTTACCGCAAAGAACTCACCGAGTATGTTCACAACCGTTTGATGCTGGATGCGGATATTCGCAATGCGCTACTGCGCGAAGAGTTTGAGCTCTATTTTCAACCGGTGATCAACCTGAGCACTCAAACGATAGAATCGGTGGAGGCATTAATTCGCTGGCACCATCCAGTGCGCGGCATGGTGCCACCCGATGAATTTATTGGCTATGCGCAAGAGAGCGGGCTTATCAATCGTATCGGCGAATGGGTTATTCAAGCGGCCTGCCGGCGCGCGGCGCTGTGGCGCGCCCAGGGACATGAGCTAGCGGTGGCAATTAATATCTCTGCGCGACAGTTTTACCAGAGCAATTTACTGGAGCTGATCCAACATGCCTTAGCGGCCAACAATTTGTCGCCCACACATTTAATTTTGGAAATTACAGAACAGATGTTTCTGGAGAATACCCAGGACAACATTCGTCAAATTAACGAATTGAAAGCGGCGGGATTGCGCATTTCACTGGACGATTTTGGCACCGGGTTTTCCTCACTCGGCTACATTCTGCGTTTTGCCCCTTATTACCTAAAAGTTGATAGATCCTTTGTGCGCCAAATAGGTACCGGCGAAGAGCACGACGCCATGGTAAAAGCGATTATTGGGCTCAACCAGATACTGCCAATGAAGGTAGTGGCCGAGGGGGTTGAAACCGATGCGCAGGAAGCCTTTTTGCGCGAGCGCGGTTGTGGCCTGGTACAAGGTTATCGCTACGCCAAACCCCTGCCCGCCGATCAACTGCTACCGCTGTTTGAACAATTGGGTATCACACCGCTCGCGCCAATGGACGCAGGCAGCGACCACCAAACACCCAGCTAAACAATCACCAAACACCCGACTAAATAATTGCCAAACAACTGACTAAAATCTCCATACCTCAAGCGAAACAATCGCCAAACACCCTGCTAGGCGGGTTTAACACCCTTGAGTTTTTTAAGGCACTGCACCCGCGCCAATTGTAAAAAATCATCCACATAATGTTGCCCCCGGTCGGCCTGGCGAACTGCGGCATAGAGGGTGGCAAACACGCCCCGCTCTCCGGCCGGCAATACATTGATCAAACCCTGCTCCACATATTCTGCCAACACCCAATTGGGCAGGGCGCAGAGCCCGCGCCCGCTGGCCACCAATTGCACCATCATCAGTGTCAGCTCCGCTGTGCGGACGCGCTCTGGTTCGACATTGGCGGGAATTAAAAATTGCTTGAACACGTCCAGCCGCGCCCGCTCTACCGGATAGGTAATCAACGTCTGTGCGGACAAATCCTGCGGGCGAATAAATTGCCGTTCGCTGAGCGGGTGATCATTACTCAGGGCGAATTGCATTTCGTAGCTAAACAGTGGAACGTAATCCACGCCTTTTAGCGGCTGAGGATCAGATGTGATGACTAAATCCACCTCGCCCTGCAACAGCGCTGGCAGTGGCTCGAAGGTAAAGCCTGCAGAGAAATCCAGCTCCACCCCTGGCCATTGGTTGCGATAGACCTCAATGGTGGGCAACAGCCAGTTAAAGCAGCTGTGACACTCAATGGCCATAAACAAGCGCCCGGCCTCGCCGTGTACCAGTTTTTTAATATCGCGCTCGGTATCTTCCAGTTTCACCATGACTTCATCGGCCAACTGCAACAGCCGTTTGCCCGCCTCACTAAAACGCAGGGGGCGGCTTTTGCGCACAAATAACTCGCTTTCCAGGCGCCCTTCCAGCTCCTTAAGCTGGTGTGACAGCGCCGACTGGGTCAGGCAAACCCGGTCGGCGGCCTCGACCAGGCTACCGGTATCCCTAAGGGCTTGAAGGGTTTTGAGGTGACGTATCTCGATCATGGGAGCCCCCACTTATGCTTTGGCAAAAGGCTAACATTAATTTTACTCATGCTAAAGCTGAAAATTATCAGTTTGATTCATATTTGAAAGATTTTGACAATAGCTCCAAGGCTCGGAATAACCGAGCGGCAATTTATACACATTCAAACTATTTGCTGCGGAGCTTTTATGTTTACCAAGATACAAACCCACAACCTCGGTTTTCCCCGCATAGGTGCGGACCGCGAATTGAAAAAAGCCCTGGAAGCCTATTGGCGCGGCGATCTCAGCCAGGCCCAATTGCTCGACTGCGGGCGCGAATTGCGTCGCGCCCACTGGCAACTCCAGGCAGAGGCCGGATTAGACTTGATTCCCACCGGTGACTTTGCCTGGTACGACCAGGTGCTTACGCTCTCTGCCACCCTCGGTAATATTCCTGCACGCCACAGGCGCGGGGCGGCTCGCGGCCAGCATCACAGCCACAGCGGTTGCTGTTCCGAGGCGGTGGAGGTGGAGGAATTTTTAGCTCAGCCCTGCCGGGATATAGATCTGGATACGCTCTTTCGTGTCGCGCGAGGCAAGGCTCCCAGCGGTCACAGCACCAGCGCCTCGGATATGACCAAGTGGTTTGATAGCAACTACCACTATCTGGTTCCCGAATTCCACCGCGACCAGGAGTTCGCCCTGAGCTGGCGTCAGATTATTGAGGAAACCCGCGAAGCCATCGAGCTGGGTTATGAGGTTAAGCCGGTGATTATTGGACCATTGACCTATTTATGGTTGGGCAAGGAAAAACAGGCGGGATTTAATCGCCTGGAATTGCTCGACAAACTCCTGCCGGTTTACCGCGAACTATTGGCTGAGCTGCGCGCCGCCGGTGCCAGCTGGGTGCAAATTGACGAGCCGATACTGGTGTTGGATTTACCCGCGGACTGGCAAAAAGCCTTCGAACCCTGCTACAACCGACTGCAAATCCCGGGCTTACAAATACTGCTGGCGAGTTATTTTGGTGCCCTCGACGACAACTTGTCTACTGCAGTAAACCTGCCCGTGGCTGGCGTGCACATAGATTTGGCCCGCGCGCCCGAGCAACTGATCAGCGTGATCGACCGCTTACCCGCCCATAAAATTCTATCGGCGGGCATAGTGGACGGTCGCAACATTTGGCGTAATAACCTGAGCAAATCCCTGTTGCTGCTACAGCAGGCGCAGGAGCGTCTGGGCAATCGCCTGTGGCTGGCCCCGTCCTGCTCACTACTACACTGCCCGTTTGATTTGGCGCGCGAAAAGCAGCTGCCGGATGAC
>CBINKF010000159.1:0-6739 GCA_966251115.1 uncultured Cellvibrio sp. | reverse complement strand
CGGGAGTTGCACACAGAGCTGTTTGCCGGTGTTGTCGGTGAAGTGGTTTTACTGCTGGCGGGGATCATGGGTTTATTACTGACGCTCAGCGGCATTTACCTCTGGTTGCCGACTAAGCGCGGTTTCCACTGGCGCTGGGTGCTACCGCGCCAGTGGAAGCTGGCCCATATGCTCCACTACCACCGCCACAGCGGCCCGGTGTTTGCCGCGTTTATGTTGGTATTGCTGTTAACTGGCAGCCTGATGCTCTGGCAAAAACTGCGCGGGCCGCTGGTTGCGCCAATCGTCCCCAAACAGAGCGAACTGGCGACGAGCAACTCAACAGAAATCTCGCCATTACTGAGCCTGGCGCAAGCGCAATTCCCCGATGGCTGGCCCACATTTATCCGCCTTGGCTCAGGCGAAAACCCTCAGGTCAACTTTCGCTTTCGCCTGCCAGACGAATGGCACCCCAACGGCCGCAGTTCGGTAAAAATGGATGTAGCCAAAAGCCAGCAGTGGGTCAGCGCCCGCGCGGACCAAGTCGGCAGCGTGCAGCGGCTGGTTAATCAGCTGTATCCACTTCACTCCGGCTACGGCATGCCTTGGCTTTATTCGCTGCTGGTTTTGATGGGCGGCTTGGCGCTGGCCTGGTCCTGTGTAACTGCTCTACTCGGCTATGGCCGGCGCATATTCAAACAACAACAGCAGGCAAAACACCAACGCGCAAGGGGAAAGGTTTAGGGAAAATTTAGGAAAGGCTTAGATAGGAAAGGCTTAGAGAAGGCTTAGTAAATTTTTATTTTTTGCGTTTGAGCAGATTATCAACAATCAACAACAGCATACCCACCACAAAACCAACGTGCGCCACCAATGCCCCAACAGCAAACAACAGCCCCAAACCCACGGGATTACCGTCTTTGGGGCCAAAAATTATGTAGAGCATAATGGGGGCGGCGCAGACCAACACCAGCAGCAGACTTAAGGCAATAACTTTTACCCCGCGCTGCGAGTTGCTCTGCAGGATTTTGGAGATGGGATTAAACAAGGCGCTTACCACATCAAATCATCGGGGATTACATAATCCTTGTAGGGATCATCTTCGTCCGCCTGTGCCTGGGTTTGCGCGCTGACATTGGCAACAATCACCGACTTTTCATCGCGCTGGGCAATCTTGTCGGCCACTATGCGCGGCACCAACTCGTAACCTTCGCCCAGGGCGACTATCGCCAGCTGGCCGCGAATTAATTGCTGCTGCACTGCAGGGGCGACGCGAATTTTTTTAATCAATTTGCCGTGGGTAAAGTTGTACTCCAACTGGTCACCACCCTTGGATTGGCGATGGCGCTCGATCAACTGCTTGATTTGCGCGGCTATGGCTTTTTGCTCCGCCTCGGCGTTGCGCTGGCGATTGAGTTCGCGATCGCGCTCGGCTTTTTCGGCGCGCGCCTGCTCGGCGGCGGCTTTTACCTCGTCCACCATCTCCTCGCTGGAACGGCGTGCGACTTTGGCCTCTTTGCGCTTCTCTTTATTAGCTTGCTTGGCTTTTTTGGTGTCTATCAAGCCAGCTTTAAGCAGTTGATCTTGCAGTGACGGCATAAAATCTTCCCCAGTTTGCGGGCGCAGTTTCAGATGGCGCCATTATGCCAGCACCAAGCGCTACCCCACCAGTCAGGCAACGGCTGCTAGAATACTCGCCCCCTTAGTAAGCCCTTGAATACCATGACTACCGCTAAGCAAACCTGGGATATTTTTTGCCGCGTCATCGACAACTACGGCGATATAGGCGTCTGCTGGCGTCTGGCGCGGCAACTGGCAACTGAATATCCCGCGCAAGTGAGGCTTTGGGTGGATGAACTGCCCGCCCTCTGCCAAATCTGGCCGGAGGCGAAAAATATCCAGCAACAGCGAGTCGCCGGGGTCGAGGTGCGCCACTGGCCGACGGACTTCCCCACGGATGTCGAACCGGCCCAGGTAGTCATTGAGGCCTTCGCCTGCGAGCTGCCCGCCAGCTATCTGGCAGCCATGGCCCAACACAAAATGGCGGACAACCCACCACGCTGGTTTAACCTGGAGTATATGAGCGCCGAAGACTGGGTTGAGGGCTGCCATGGGATGCAATCGGTGGAGCCCGCCAGCGGCCTGCGCAAAACCTTTATCTTCCCAGGCTTTACCGCTAAAACCGGGGGACTGTTGCGCGAAACAGAATTACTGGCGAGCGCGGACAACTTTCGCTCGGAGCGCCTCTCCTGGTTACAAAACCTAGGCGTTACCCCCAAGCCAGATGCCCTGCTCGTTTCGCTCTTCGCCTATGAGAACCCTGGCATCGCCCAGCTAATCGACTACTGGCGTGACTCCCCCCAACCAATACATGCACTGGTGCCCCAGGGGCGCTTGATAACCAGCGTCACCCAGGCACTGGGCCAGCCCTTAGCGCTGGGCGAACCGGCGCAACTGGGTCAGCTGACTCTGCAGGCCATTCCCTTCGTTACCCAGTTGGAATACGACCAACTGCTGTGGAGTTGCGACCTCAACTTCGTTCGCGGCGAGGATTCGCTGGTCCGATCCCAATGGGCGGGTAAGCCCAGCGTCTGGCATATCTATATCCAGGAAGAGGAGGCACATCTGATAAAGCTGGGTGCTTACCTGGATAAGCTGCTGGAGAGGGTTGATCCGGGCTTGGCACAGCCGCTGCGGGACTTTTACCTGGCCTGGAATCAAGGTGGCGATTTGGCTGGGCTCTGGCAGCAACTGTATAGGCGCTGGCTCGACTGGCAGCAACTGAGCCAGAGCTGGCGCCAGCAGCTAGTGACGCAGGTGGATTTGACCGGGCAATTATGGCTAAGTGCCAACCCCGGCGCAGCAGATAAACAGAACAAAAATTAAGCAAAAAACCAGGTTTTGGCGGCGAAAAAACACTACAGAATCGCCCCAAACAACTGTATAGTAGCGCGCCTATTTCCAACTTGGGGCCGCCCGGTGAGCCAAGGCTTGCCAACTTGAGTCAGTCTGCGACTGGCCTGGCCCTGTACGATAGACCTAAGTGACTTGCTAACAAGTCAAACGCAAACTGGGATACACCATGAAAATTGCACAAGAATGCCGCGCTGGCAACGTACTCATGATCGACGGCTCACCATGGGTTGTTCAAAAAGCGGAATACAACAAATCCGGCCGCAACTCAGCTGTAGTAAAAATGAAGCTGAAAAACCTGCTCAACGGCATCAACACCGAAACCGTGTACAAAGCTGACGACAAGTTCGAAGACATTCTGCTGGACCGCAAAGAAGTTACCTACTCCTACTACGCTGACCCCATGTACGTATTCATGGACCCAGAGTACAACCAGTATGAAGTAACCAAAGAAGACCTGGGCGACCTGCTGCCCTGGATTCAAGATGGCATGGAAGACGTGTGTGATGCCGTTTTCTATGACGGTAAAGTCATCTCGGTAACTCCACCAAACACCATCGTACGTGAAGTTACCTACACCGAACCCGCAGTTCGCGGCGACACTTCCGGTAAAGTAATGAAAACTGCAAAACTGGCCAACGGCCACGAACTGCAAGTTGCCGCGTTTGTTGAAATTGGTCAGAAGATCATCATCGACACCCGCACTGGCGAGTACAAGTCACGCGCTTAATTGCTGGCAAGTCTTGCAAAAATGGCGACCTTGAGTCGCCATTTTTTTTGCCCTGTTATTAGCCTTACCCATGGCCCCAACACCAGTCAGCTAACGAATCGATTAAGGGAAAATATCCACCATGAGCCAACCCCCCGCTCAAGCCTTTAGCAGTTATCAAAAAAAGATTTTGCTACTGCTGGCTTTTATCCAGTTCAGCATAGTGCTGGACTTTATGATTATCTCCCCCATTGGCGATATTCTGATTAAAGCGCTGGATATCAGCACGGCGCAGTTTGGCCTGGTGGTGTCCGCCTACGCCTTTAGCGCCGCCATCGCCGGTATTGTCGCCGCCGGTTTTATGGATAAGTTTGATCGCAAAAAATTACTGCTGATATTTTTTAGCGGCTTTATCCTCGGCACTCTCGCCTGCGCTCTCAGCCACAACTACTGGCAGCTGGTGGCCGCACGTATTATCACTGGTATTTTTGCTGGAGTTTCCAGCGCCACTATGTTCACCCTGGTGATAGACGTGTTCGCGCCACAGCAGCGCGGCCGCGCCATGGGCGTGGTGCAAATGGGCTTTGGTGTCAGCCAAGTGTTGGGCATTCCACTCAGTATTTACATCGCCACCAAAGTCGGCTGGGAGTTCAGTTTTGTCAGCATAGTGGTCATGGCCCTGTGCATACTGCTGGCCATAGCGCTCATGCTTGAGCCTGTCACTGGGCATTTAAAGCAGCAACACGACCGCAGTCCCTTTGCCCATTTTGTGCGAGTTTTATTTAACCGCGAATACCAGACCGGTTTTGCCGCGGTTATGTTTTTAACCATCGGCGGCTTTATGCTCATGCCTTTTAGCGCGCCCTTTTTAATCAACAACGTAAAAATCACCGCCGAGCAATTGCCGCTGATTTATTTAAGCACCGGTATTCTCTCGCTGTTTATGATGCCTTTAATGGGCAAGCTCTCCGACCAATACGACCGCTACAAAATTTTTACCTATGGCTCACTCGGTGCAGTGGTGATGATTTTTATCTACACACATTTAGCGGTTATGCCCTTATGGCAGGTAATGGTCATTAATATTCTGGTGTTTGCCTGCATTCTCTGCCGCATGACACCCGCTATGGCCCTCAACTCCATGGTCGCCAAAGCGGAAGATCGCGGTGCTTACATGGCTATCTCCAGTTCGCTGCAGCAAACCGCTGGCGGCCTGGGAGCATTTATCGCGGGTTTAATTATTGTTCAGCCCGACCCCCACAGCCCACTGCAACACTTTGATACCCTGGGTTTTATTATTATGGGTATTGTACTGCTGTGTATCTATTTGGTGGGTCGCGTTAACAGCTTGCTGGTGGCGCGCAAAAATACAGCTTCTGTCAGTCAAGCTGCGCCTCAAACCGCTAATTAAAACACCATCTGAACAGCTGAAGGATTACAAATCCTTCAGCATCCACACATCACAGCCAGTATGGATTACGCCTTCTAAAGGCTGCGCCAAACAGTTAAAACCAAGGCTGGTATAAAGTGCGACCGCCGCAGTCATATTACTCAGGGTATCCAGGTAGCACTGGCGAAACTCTTTTTGTTTTGCATAGGCCAAACTATGCAGTGCTAAGGCCCTGCCAATACCCTTGCCGCGCGCCTCTGGTAATAAAAATAATTTGCGTAGCTCGCAAATATCTTGCTGATTATTAAAGGGGCTAATGCCGCAACCACCCACCAGTTGGTTACCCAAAAGCGCGACAAAATAACGGCAGCGATTTTCATCCAGATAGTGCCGGCTCATCGCAGCCACTTCGGCATCCGCCGGGCCAAAGCTCTCCCCCACCGCGCCAAACTCGGCACCGACACTGCGAATAATAAGTGCGATAGAGTCGTCATCAGCTGCGCGTATGGGGCGAATAACAAACACAATTAAGCCTTGGTTATTTTTTGATTAAATGTTTGCTGGCGCTTTTTCTGCCAAAACCAATAAACACGCAACAGCAACAAGCTAAATAAAATTGCACCGTAAAGCACCGCATGAAAATAACTCGACCTCACCTGCATAAACACATGCAGCCAGGCGAGCAGCGCAATCAGGTAAATGCCGTTGTGCAGCCGCTGCCAGTTTTTACCCAGGCGACGCATCATGCCCTGGGTGGAGGTAATACCTAAGGCGATCAACAACAGCAGCGCCGGAATGGTTGCCAGTATGTAAGGCCTTTTAATTATTTCTGCCCCAAACTGGGTGAAGTCAAAACCCAAAATAAATACCAGATAGGACAGCACATGACAGACGGCGTAAAACAGGGTGAACAAACCCAGCATGCGCCTGTGGGTTTGCAGCCAGCGGAAATGAAATCTGGGCAGCGCGCGAAACTGCACCAGACGGCGCAATGGTGTAACTGCGAGAGTCATCATTAAAAAATAGATAGTCCATTTGCCGGTAAACAGCACTATGGTTTTGGCCGGATCTGCGCCTAAATCCAGCGCGATAATTCGATCGATCAACCAGGCCAAAGGCAAAAGGCTCAACACAAAAATAAGCAGGCGGCGCCACACAACCGGCATAATCTCTCCTCAAAAAATTAATAAAATTTGTGCAGGTCGATGCCTTTGTACAAATCCGCCACCTGCTCGGCGTAGCCGTTAAACATTTGCGTGGGAATGATATTGGGTTTAAACAATCCGCTGGGCAGGCGCCGCTCCTGCGCCTGGCTCCAGCGCGGGTGATCCACCTGCGGGTTCACATTGGCGTAAAAACCGTACTCGCGCGGCTGCAGCATATTCCAGGTAGTTTGCGGCTGCTTTTCCGTCAGCTCGATTTTGACAATCGACTTAACGCTTTTAAAACCGTACTTCCAGGGCACCACCAAGCGCAGGGGCGCACCGTTTTGGTTGGGCAGGGTTTTGCCGTACAAGCCCACCGCTAAAATCGTCAGCGGGTGCATGGCCTCGTCCATGCGCAAGCCCTCACGGTAGGGCCAGTCAATACTGCTGAAGGCGCTTTTTTGCCCGGGCATTTCGGCGGGCCGCTCCAGGGTGGTAAAGGCCACATACTTGGCTTTGCTGGTCGGCTCAAAACGCTTGAGCAAATCCGCCAGGGGGAAGCCCACCCAGGGGATCACCATAGACCAGGCCTCCACACAGCGC
>CBINKF010000158.1:0-6742 GCA_966251115.1 uncultured Cellvibrio sp. | reverse complement strand
GATGACTATCGCTTCCACCTCAATTATGCCCTGACCGATAACACCGCAATCGAATACCGCACCGCCTATCAGGACATGACTCGCTACCAGATTGAAGACGCCGACGGCGGCGCCCACGCCGCAGCCGAGTGGTCGGACATAGGCGCGCCCACCACGCCCGAGTCAGCCATTACCGGCTACTACCCGATTTGGGACGAGAGCTGGGAAACGCGCGATAGCCGCTACCAAACCACCAGCCACGAGTTGCAAATCAAATCCACCGGCGACACGCGTTTTAAATATGTGGCGGGTTTGTTTTACCTCTACGAAAACAAACGCATCGCCTACAACATGGATATGCTGGCCAACAAAAGCTATTACGAAGATCCGGATTTACCCCTGGGTTACAACCCCGACGGCCTGCCCGACTCCTGGCTGTTTGATCAGAAGAAGCGCACCACCCAATCCAAGGCCGCTTTCGCGCAGGTGGATTACCGTTTAACCGACGCGCTCAACTTCACCCTGGGTATGCGCCACACCACCGACGAAAAAACCGATCAAGGCGGCCTGACTTACGCCTTTTGGGAGGGCAGCGCCGATTGGTATAACGGTCAGTACACGCCGACCAGCGTACGCGCCCACCAGTCCAACAACCTCACCTGGAACATGGGCACAGATTCCGAGGGCGGCCCGGTGATGCCGGTGAGCGAACCAAACAACGTTAAAAAATCCTGGGATAAGGACACCTATCGCCTGGGCGCCCAGTATTTTATTGATGATGAGCAGATGCTGTTTGGCTCGGTCGCCACCGGCTACAAAATGGGTGGCATGTATGAAATGGCCGACTTCTGTAACAACGGCTGTATGAATCTGCTCAGTTACGACCCGGAAAATGTCACCACCTACGAGCTGGGTTACAAAGGCACGCTGCTCGATAAACGCCTGCACTTTAACGTCACCGCGTTTTACAGCGATTACAACGATATGCAAAACACCGGCGACAAAGTGGTGGGCGTAGATCAAAACCCCAACTCACCCAACTATGGCGAACCAGTCACTGCCTGGACTACCGACAACCTGTCCAGCGCAAAAATTAATGGCCTGGAGGTGGAGCTGGATTACATCCCTTGGGACAACAGCCGCCTGAGTGGCTACCTGGCCTATCTGCACACAGAAATTGTTGACGACGGCAGCTTTACCGATGGCTATGCCTGCGGTGAGCGCGAAATTTACGGCCAGCCTCTGTGCGGCTCTGCCGGTTACACCAGCATAGTCGGCAACCAATTGCCTTTTGCGCCTGAGTATTCGTTAACCCTGAGCTATGAACATCGCATAGAGTTCAATTCCGGTTACACACTCACACCTTATGTCTCCATGCACTGGCAGGATGACATGTGGCTGGATGTGCAAAACTACAACGGTGCACATCTATCGCAAATGCAACCCGCTTACACCAAATGGGATGCAAGCCTGCGCATGGATTCACCCGATGAGGTCTACTACCTGGAGTTGGCGGTATCCAATATCACCGATGTGCAAACCAAAAACTTTTTTGGCTTTAACCAGGGCAAGGTGCGCGGCAGTTACGATACACCGCGTTTATACAACCTGCGTCTAGGCTATAAATTTTAAGACTTTTATCCAGTAGAAAACCCGCTTGCGGGAGTCGCGCATGGGCTCCCGCTTTTTTAAATTTCTGGAGTTAAACCATGTCGCGCCCCGCTCTCTTTAAGCCGTTTCCCCTTAAGAGCCTTGCGCTTTGTATTGCGAGTAGCCTGATGCTGTTATTAAGCGCCTGCGAAGATTCAACGCCCAATAAACCTGCCACATCAATCACCCAGCCATCGCCACATGTCATTGCAAGCCTGAATATCCAGCTCAACCAGCTGGGTTATGCCAGTGCCAATCCCAAACAGGCGGTGGTGCGCCTTGCGCGGGATTTACAGCCCAACACCATGCCCAGCGATTTCAGTCTGCTCAAAAATGGCCAGATCGTGTTTAACGCACCGCTGCAAGCCCAAGGTGAATTTAGTGAATGGAATCAACTGGGCGGCACCTCACCCAGCCGACACGACTACGCCTATTGGCGGGCGGTTTTTTCCCAGCAGCAGGAACCCGGTCGTTATCAACTCGCAGTAACGGTGAATAACGAGAAAATCCTGAGCGATGAATTTGAGATTGGCCCGCGCCTGGAGTTTACGCGCACAGCCGAGTCGTTAATTAATTACTTTACGCAAAACCGTTATACCGATGAGCGCGATAAATCCATTCGCGTATTTGGCAGCGACAGAAAAGTAAATGTCTGGGGCGGCTGGATGGACGCTGGTGGTGATACCGGGAAATATTTATCGCACCTGTCCTACGCCAATTTTATGAACCCGCAGCAGGGCGCACTGGTCACCTGGGCGCTGGCAAAATCCTACAACCATTTGCCCGGCCTTTATCAGCAGGCGCAACTGCAACAAAAAATCATCGCCGAAACTTTTTGGGGCGCCGATTATTTGCATCGCATTCTCGACCCGGAAGGTTATTTTTATCTCACGGTGTTTGACGGCTGGGGCTCTGGCCCAGAGCGGATGGTAACCTGCTATGTCGGCTTGGAAGGCGAATACACCAAGGACTACCAAGCCGCCATGCGCGAAGGTGGCGGCCTAGCCATTGCGGCACTGGCGAGCGCGGCAAGGCTTGCCCAGCAACAGGAGCAGAGGCAAGAGCGAGGACAGGCGGGTGAATTTAGCGCTGCAGAGTATTTGGCCGATGCCGAGCGCGCCTTTGCATTTTTACAAAAAAATAATCGCCGTTTTTGCGACGACGGCCGTGAAAATATTATCGATGACTACACAGGTTTAATTGCCGCCAATGAACTTTTCCGCACCACCGGCAAAACCGAATACCTGGCTGCCGCGCGCGTGCGCGCCGGCCATCTCAACCAGCGCTTAAGCCCCGAGGGCTGGTTTATTAGCGACGGCGATTTAGGTAAAGGCGAAGCCCTGGGCGAGCGCCCCTTCTTCCACGGCGTTGAAGCGGGTTTGCCATTAATTGCGCTGGTGGACTATGCCAAGCTGGAGCCCGAGGCGGCGCGTGTCAGCGCGGTAAAACTTACGCTACGCAAAGCCCTGGATTACCAACTGCAATTAACCCAAGCCGTAACCAACCCCTACGGCTACGCGCGACAAACGTTTAAAACCTATAAAGATGACCAATACGGCAATATCAACTCCGGCTTTTTTATGCCCCACGCCAACGAAACCAATTACTGGTGGCAAGGCGAAAGCGCGCGCTTGGCATCACTTGCCGCGGCGAGTATTTGGAGTGCGCGCTTGGTTGAACCGGAGCCGCAAATGGCACTGGGCGTTAAGCCAGAGGTAGCACAATTTGCACAGTCACAACTGGATTGGATTCTGGGTAAAAACCCCTACGGCATTTGCATGCTTTACGGCTTTGGCGCGCACAATCCGCCCTCTGCAGAAAGTGCCGGCAGCATGGTAAATGGTGGAATTTCTAACGGAATTACCGGAGCGACTGCCAGCGACGCCGGGCGCGGCATAACCTGGGCCGAAGGACCGGATGAAAATGACTGGCGCTGGGTGGAGCAGTGGTTGCCACACACCACCTGGTTTTTACTCGCGCTTACCGCGGCAAACGACCAACAATAATTTTTATTATTCGCCGAGACAAAATCATGTCCAACTCAATTGCAACAACCGCTGACGCAGCAAACTCTTCCAGTCAGCGCAGCCTAAGCGCGGTGATTTTGGTGATGCTGAGTTTTTTTGCCATCTCCTTTATCACCAATATTATGGGGCCGATTTTCCCCTCGCTGGTGCAGGACTATCAACTGAGCCTGACCCTGGCGGGATTTTTTCCTTTCGCCTTTTTTATTGCCTATGGGGTCATGTCGATTCCCGCCGGCATAGTCACCGAGCGCTGGGGTGGCAAGGCTGTGATGCTGCTAGGCTTTGCGCTCTCCGCCGCCGGAGCGTTGATTTTTGCATTGCACCCAAGCTTTAGCGCCGCCATGGTGTCGCTGTTTTTAATTGGCGCGGCCATGGCTATGTTGCAAGTGGTGATCAACCCACTGCTGCGCATCGCCGGCGGCGAAGAGCATTTCGCGTTTAATTCGGTGATGGCGCAGTTGGTGTTTGGCGGCGCCGCTACACTCAGCCCGCTGGTGTTTAGTTATTTGGTAAACGCGCTGTCCCAGCAAGATTCAGGCGTAATTAACCTCGCCTTTGGCTGGGTGCCCGCGCATTTGCATTGGCTGTCCATGTACGGCGTCTTCGCACTTGTCTCGGTCATCATGCTGATGCTGGTGGCGCTCATGCGCCTGCCTCGCCTAGAGCTAAACGAGGATGAAAAAGCTGGCGCTCTGGCAACACACTGGGAATTACTTAAAGACAAACAGGTGCGTTTGTTTTTGTTGGCGATTATTGCCTATGTGGCCACCGAGCAGGGCACCGCAAACTCCATGTCGCTGTTTTTGCAGCGCTACCACGGTTTAAACCCGGATACCGATGGTGCCAATGCGGTAAGTCAATTCTGGTTGATGATGGTGTTTGGCTGCATGCTGGGGCTGGCGCTGTTGCGCCTGTGGGACAGTCGCACTGTGTTAAAAATTTTTAGCCTGGCCGCCATCGGCTGCTATCTGACTGCGCTCTACTCACCCACCGACATAGCGCGTATTGCATTTCCCGGCGTTGGTTTTTGTATCTCAGTCATGTGGTCCATTATTTTTTCCCTGGCACTCAACTCGGTGCCCAAACACCACGGCAGTTTTGCCGGCATTCTCTGCAGCGGTATTATCGGTGGCGCCTTGGCCTCACCCATTATTGGTTTGCTTGCCGATATCACCGGCGAGTTGCGCCTGGGTATGTGCTTTGTGCTGGTAACCCTCAGCTACATCCTCAGCATTGGATTTTGGGCCAAGCCGCTCATCCTTAATAAAACCTGGAGCAGCAAAACTGTCAGCGCCAATTAAGGCCAGATAAGTTTCCTCGTCATTCGCTTTCAAGCTTCACACTTTCAAGCTTCATATTAAGGGGCCTGGCAATCGCTGGCCCGGGAAAAGACAAGATGATTAATTCAGTTGTAACTCACCAACCCTCAACACTTATAGGGGTGGACTTGGGCGGCACCAAATTGCAGGTGGCGCGCATTCGCGGTCGCGAACTGCTCAGCCAAAGCCGCGACCACTACAACGCGCTCGGCAGCGCAGCAGAAGTGCTGGACACATTGATCGCCGCGATCAGCAAACAACTCACCCGCGAGGTTAAAGCTTTAGGGCTGGGTGTGCCCAGCGTCTTGAATCCCCAGGAAGGCATAGTTTACGAGGCGGCCAATATTCCCGCCTGGAAAGAAATTCACTTGAAACAAGAGCTGCAAGCAAGGTTTGATTTACCGGTTTTTATTAATAACGATGTCAACTGTTTTGCCCTGGGAGAATTTCACTTTGGCCACTGGCCGGAGGTGCGCGATATGGCCTGTATCAGCCTGGGTACCGGCATGGGCGTGGGTTTGATTCTCAACGGTCAGCTTTATTCCGGCCACAGCTGCGGTGCGGGAGAATTGGGTGAACTGCCCTACGGCGATAGCAAATTGGAAAACTACTGTTCCGGCCAATATTTTGTGCGTGAATTACAACAGGAGGGTGGCCAAGTATTTACCCAGGCACAGACAGGAAACCCTCAGGCTTTAGCCGCCTACGCCGCCTTTGGCCAGCACTTGTCGCAAGCGTTGAGCACTGTGCTACTCGCTTACAATCCCCAGGTGGTGGTGCTGGGGGGCTCGGTCAGCCGCGCCTACGAATATTTTGCTCCGGCGCTGCAAAATGCTATGGCCAGCTTTCCGTTTCAGTCGCTCTGGCGCGCAACGCGCCTGGTGCCCAGTCAAACAGTTCAGGCGCCGGTGCTGGGCGCGGCGGCGCTTTGTTACTCCTTGAGCTAGGATGGTTCGATTTGTCCGCCGCGGCATTTCACCGCAAAACTTGCTTTTTTAGCCCACATGGCCGATAACCCCAGTTCACAGGAGATGATCGACCATGAGTTTTGATGCAAAAGACTATTTCCAGCGCTTGCAGCTACTGGTAGCTGAGCCTTCCGTCAGTTGCGCCCTGCCCGATTGGGATATGTCCAACCAACGCGTGATAGAACTGCTCGCCAACTGGTGCCAGGATTTGGGCTTTAACACCCGCATATTGCCGCTCAAGCAGAGCGGCAAAGCCAACTTGCTCGCCAGCCTGGGCGGTGGCGATGGCGGCCTGGTGCTGGCGGGCCACAGCGATACAGTGCCCTACGATGCCAAGCGCTGGCAGACAGATCCTTTCAAACTCACCGAAAAAGACGGCAAGCTCTACGGCCTTGGCGCCACCGATATGAAGGGTTTTTTCCCGGTGATCCTCGAAGCGGTAAAACCCTATGTGGGGCGCGAGTTCAAACACCCGCTGATATTGCTCGCCACCGCCGATGAAGAGAGCAGCATGAGCGGTGCCCGCGCCTTGGCGCGCGAGGGTCTGGCCGGTTTTAGTCCGCGCTTTGCAGTAATCGGCGAACCTACCAGCCTGGTGCCCATTCGCATGCACAAGGGCATTATGATGGAGTCGATCCGTGTGCGCGGCCAGAGCGGCCACTCCTCCAACCCGGCGCTGGGCAACAATGCCTTGGAAGCTATGCATCAGGTGATGGGCCAGCTACTTTCGCTGCGCAGCGAGTTGCAACTTAAATAACGCAACCCCGGCTTTGCGGTGCAGACTCCAACCATGAACCTG
>CBINKF010000157.1:0-6753 GCA_966251115.1 uncultured Cellvibrio sp. | reverse complement strand
TAACTATGACTACGAATTGCGCCATAAGGCGATAATTGATCGCTTTGGGCGCTATCCACATCGCAATGCAATTTTGGGGCGAGACTCCAGCGCGGAGGAGTTGGCATTTTTGCAGCAACCTGGCTCCAGTTTTTAGTGCTTTGCTAGAGCCCGCTCCGCAGGCTTTTTTACCACTCACTGCTGCCCATCCTCTGCCAAGCGGGTAACAAAGGCGCTAAAATAATCTGCTTCAGTTGCCTGATCGGGTGACTTTTTGGGGTTGCCGCACCATGTTAAATCCGCACCAGCTGGAAACGTTTGAAACCTCTGGCTATCTGGTTATTCCCGCTGCTCAAACAGCCGAATTCTGCAGTTTTGTTAAAGACTTCGCACTGCGCGAGTTGGCCAATCACAAAATGCCCATAGAGTATGAGGCGGATACTCACTACCCTGGCGCACCCAATTCCCGCACTGCATTGGGTGGTATGACCGCCAGACGCCTGCTTAACGCTACAGCGCGCCACAGTCGCCTGCGCGACTGGGCCTGCAGTGATTTTCTGCGTACTGTTTTGCACCAGTTGTTAGGCGCCCCTGTTTACCTCTCCCAAGCGCATCACAACTGCATAATGACCAAGCAGCCGCGCTTTTCCAGTGAGACTGGCTGGCATAGGGACAGCCGCTATTGGCACTTTCAGTCCCCCAGCCTGGTATCTGCCTGGCTAGCGCTTAACGATGAGTTTCCGGAAAATGGCTGCCTGTGGGTATTGCCCGGCTCCCATCGCTGGAGCCTTGTACCTGAGCAGCTGGATGGGCGATTATTTTTGCGCAAGGATCTGCCTCTAAATGCGCCGCTCCTGTCCCTGGCTGTTCCTGTGCGCCTAAATGCCGGTGATCTGTTGTTGTTCCATAGTAACCTGTTCCATGCGGCCAGCAACAACACCACCGATCAGACCAAGTTCTCCCTGGTTTTTACCTATCGTAGTGAGCAGAATCGCCCGCTAACTGACACTCGCTCGTCGAGTATGGAAGAGATTAGGTTGTAGCGACTGTTTGCTCATTTTATATGCGAGTGTTAGTTTAGCTGTCGCCTTGGGTAATAAATTAGCAAGCGCCTCGGGTAGTCGAATGGCAGGTTCATAAAGGAGTTGAGTTGTGTCTTTTAGTCATAAAGAAAACGCTAAGCTGCTCTTTTCCAAAGACAATATTGGCACTTACTGGAATGATCTTTATAAAAAAGTGGATTCCTGCCTGGATATGCATTTTGTGCAGCGGCTCGAGTCGGCGGTTGCGCACATTGTTGAGAACACCTCCCCTGAATCCCAAATTTTGGACTTGGGTTGTGGAGCGGGGGTGCTGACTGAACAGCTGGTGCGCCTCGGGCGTCAGGTAGTGGCGGCAGATCAATCGGCAGATATGCTGGAGTTCTCCCGCACACGTTTGCAACCTTACGATGCCAGCCGCTACCAGCTGGTGCAAACTGAATGTGAAAAGCTGGACTTCGCCGATGCGAGTTTTGATTTAGTGGCCTGTATAGGCGTATTTGGCTATATCGATGATGTTGATCGCGCAATTGCGGAAATCCGCCGGGTGTTGAAGCCCGGTGGAATATTGGTGATGAGTATTCGCAATATCGACAACCGCAATATTTTTGACTTTAAGCTGATGGCCAAAAATATCTTTGTCAAAGCCCCCTGCGCCCTGTACAAACGCATTCGCAAACTGTTTATCAAGCCTGTTCAGGCTCCCACTTCCGGTTCTTCCTTTACTGATTCTCCCTCTGCAGCGGGCGCCAATACTCTAGCCAGGGTATTTATTTATATCTTTGATCGACCGGCAGATGTGATTAAGCTCTTTGTGAAGCGCGGGTTTTCGCTGGCGGCGTTTGATGGCCTGGGTTACGGGCCTTTGCAGTACGACAGAACTTCGGTAACACCCGAGTTCCTCGGTAAAAAAATGAGCCGTGGGCTGGATTATTTGTTTCGCAAAACCGGTTTGTATCAAAAAACCAAGTGGGTTGCGGATATCAGCATGTATGTATTTAAGCGCGATTGAAGGTTTGGCTCCCTGGCGCACCAATTAAATTTTATGGCCAAACAAAAAGCCCCGTCAGTTTGCACTGGCGGGGCTTTTTACTGCGCGCTTAAAACTTAGTTTTTAGCGGCGGCAGCTTTCTTTTCTTTCTCTTTGGCGATCACAGCTTCTGCCACGTTGGTTGGGCAGGGTGAGTAGTGAGCGAATTCCATAGAGAACTGACCGCGACCAGAGGTCATGGTGCGCAGGGTGCTGATGTAGCCGAACATTTCTGACAGCGGAACTTCAGCTTTAATGCGCACGCCAGTTACACCGGCTTCTTGACCGTTGATCATGCCGCGACGACGGTTCAGGTCACCGATAACGTCACCCACGTGATCTTCGGGGGTGAACACGTCAACTTTCATGATTGGCTCCAGCATTTGTGGGCCAGCTTTAGGCATGGATTGACGGAACGCGGCTTTAGCAGCGATTTCGAACGCGATAGCAGAGGAGTCCACGGCGTGGAAGCCTCCGTCGAACAGCTCGACTTCAACGTCCAGCACCGGGAAGCCAGCCAGTGGGCCGGTGCCCATCATAGACTCGAAGCCCTTCTCAATGGCTGGGAAGAATTCCTTGGGAACGCTACCGCCCACCACCACGCTGTTGAACTTGAAGCCAGAGTTAGGTGCACCTGGACGGATGCGGTAATCGATTTTACCGTACTGACCAGAACCACCGGATTGCTTCTTGTGGGTGTAAGAGTCTTCGATTTCGCGAGTGATGGTTTCACGGTAGGCCACTTGTGGTTGACCCACGTTCAGCTCAACACCGTAGGTGCGCTTCATGATGTCAACTTTAATGTCCAGGTGCAGTTCACCCATACCCTTAAGGATGGTTTCGCCAGAATCCTGGTCGGTTTCTACACGGAAGGTTGGGTCTTCAGAAACCAGTTTGCCGATGGCGATAGCCATCTTCTCTACCATGCTCTTGTCTTTTGGCGTCACGGCGATAGAGATTACTGGCTCTGGGAACACCATGGGTTCCAGAGTACATTCGTGCTTGGGATCACACAGGGTGTGACCGGTTTGCACGTTCTTCAGACCTACCAGGGCGATAATGTCACCCGCCTGAGCAGTGGTCAGGTCGGTACGGTCGTTAGCGTTCATCTCCACCATACGGCCAACGCGCTCGGTTTTGCCGGTGAAGGAGTTAAGGATGGTGTCACCCTTGTTGATCACACCTGAGTAAACGCGCACGAAGGTCAGGGCGCCGAAGCGGTCGTCCATGATCTTGAACGCCAGGCCGCGGAAGGGCTCGTCAGGAGAAACAATGGCGAATTTGCCAGTTTCGTTACCTTCTTCGTCAGTCAGCGGCTGTGGCGCAACTTCGGTTGGGGAAGGCAGGTAGTCAACTACCGCGTCCAACAGCAACTGCATACCTTTGTTCTTGAAAGCAGAACCACAGAAGGTTGGGAAGAAGGCCAGGTCGCGGGTACCAATACGGATGCAGCGCTTGAGGTCTTCGATAGAAATCTCTTCGCCTTCCATGTAGGCCATCATCAGGTCGTCGTCCATTTCTACGGCGTTTTCAACCAGTTGATCGCGGTACATATCAACGTCATCAACCATATCGGCTGGAACGT
Organism: uncultured Cellvibrio sp.; assembly: GCA_966251115.1. Classification (GTDB taxonomy): domain Bacteria; phylum Pseudomonadota; class Gammaproteobacteria; order Pseudomonadales; family Cellvibrionaceae; genus Cellvibrio. The sequence continues at coordinate 3,119 of CBINKF010000157.1, read as the reverse complement.
CGGTGATGGTGTAGTTTTCGGGTTGACCAGACTCGTCCCAGATGTAGGCTTTTTTGGTCAGCAGGTCTACAACACCCTTAAAGGTGTCTTCGCGGCCGATAGGCAGGGTCATGATCAGCGGCTTGGCGCCCAGCACTTTCTTAACCTGATCAGTTACGCGCAGGAAGTCAGCACCGATACGGTCCAGCTTGTTCACGAAAATCAGACGCGATACTTCTGCGTCGTTGGCATAGCGCCAGTTGGTTTCGGACTGTGGCTCAACGCCGCCGGAACCACAGAATACGCCGATACCGCCGTCCAGAACTTTGAGTGAACGGTACACTTCTACGGTGAAGTCCACGTGTCCGGGGGTATCAATTACGTTGAAACGGTGGCCTTTCCAGAAGCAGGTTACGGCTGCTGACTGGATGGTAATACCGCGCTCGGCTTCCTGCACCATGAAGTCGGTGGTGGACTCACCCTCGTGCACTTCACCGATTTTGTGGATTTTACCGGTGAGCTTGAGGATACGCTCGGTAGTGGTGGTTTTACCGGCGTCCACGTGGGCGAAGATACCGATGTTTCTATAGAGGGATAAGTCAGCAGCCATGGGACTCTCTTTGTCAAATTAGCTAGGTTAAAAAGAAACCGGGTTGGAAAATAGCGGCGTAATATACAGGAACTTCTCCCGAAATACCTGAACAACTGGGCTCACCTGATAAAAAAGGTGCGAAATTTTCCACTTTCGCACCTGTTTCGTCAAATTTGCGCGGCACAGATTCCCAATTTCAATCGCCAAATGCACCTGCCGGCGTCATGTCGGTTTTTGGGGAGCTAAAACATCTTAAAAAGGTAATTTGGGGGCGTTAGTGGCCATTGGATATATAAGGCTGCTTGCGGGTTTTAGGCGTCATTTCGCTCCAATCCTGATGTCCTAAACGTATAAAGGTTGTCCTAAACGTATAAGGCTGCCTGCAAACCGGTTGAATGAGACGCGCGAGGTAGCGAATATTTGGCCGGAAAGCTGATTATTTCATATCAGAAATGGAGTGACCGACGTATCATGTGGTCACTGATTGTCTAATCCCTAGAGCTTACTTAAGTTAACTTCATGAAAAATTCCGGCACATATCCCGTTTCGGCCCGGGGCCCGGTCGACCACGAGGTGCGCGATCAAATCGTCGCCGCAGCCACTGACCACTTCAGTCATTTTGGCTATACCAAAACCACGGTTTCGGATCTTGCCCGGGCCATTGGCTTTTCCAAAGCCTATATTTACAAGTTTTTTGAATCCAAACAGGCCATAGGCGAGATGATCTGCGCCAACTGTCTGCGCGAGATAGAAACTGATGTGAGCGCCGCCGTTAGCGCGGCCGAGTCCCCGCCAGAAAAGCTGCGGCAGATGTTCAAGGCCGCGACAGAAGCCAGTCTTCGCCTGTTTTTTCAGGATCGCAAACTCTACGAAATTGCCGCCTCGGCGGCCTCCGAGCGCTGGCAAGCGGTGCTCGCCTACGAGGAGCGAGTGCAGCGGTTGCTGAAAGAGATACTGCTGGAGGGGCGCCAGAGCGGCGACTTCGAGCGCAAGACACCTATCGAGGAAACTGTCCAGTCGATCTACCTGGTGATGCGCCCCTATCTGAATCCTCTGCTTCTCCAATACAGTTTTGACTCAACTGAGGTTGCTCCCGCGCTGCTCTCCAGCCTCGTCCTTCGCAGTTTGTCACCCTGATGAAATGACAATGTGACCATTGACTAAATTGGTCACTGTACACATAATAAAAATCCTATTCACTGCCTTGATGGGATTTTTATGCTTTTGCGCGCCTTCACTTTTTCCGGTGTCATTCTCAGCCTGCCTTTGCTGTTGGTCGCCTGCGGCGACCCGGCGCCTGACGATCCGCGCACCCAGGTGCCTCTGGTTCGTACGGCTGTCGTGAAAGTGGCGGATCAATCGCTGCGCGCGTTTACCGGCACCATTGCCGCGCGGGTAGAGAGCAACCTGGGTTTTCGCGTTTCCGGCAAGGTGCTGGAGCGTCTGGTAGAGGCCGGGCAACAGATTAAGCGCGGCCAGGTATTGATGCGCATCGACCCCATTGACCTGAAGCTGGCGGCCCTGGCCCAGGCGCAGGCGGTTGCCTCGGCCAAGGCGCGGGCGCGGCAAACCGCCGAGGACGAAGCCCGCTATCGCGCACTGCGCGGCACGGGGGCAATTTCCGCATCCGCCTACGACCAGGCCAAGGCCGCCGCCGATACCGCCAGTGCCCAGCTCAAGGCCGCTAAAGCCCAATACGAGCTGGCGCGCAATGCCAGTGGCTATACCGAGCTGCTGGCCGATAGCGATGGTCTGATCATGGATACCCTGGCCGAACCGGGTCAGGTGGTGGTGGCGGGGCAAGCTGTGGTGCGCCTGGCTCAGAGCGGCTATCGCGAGGCGGTAATTCAGTTGCCGGAAACTCTGCGCCCGGGCATTGGCTCTGTCGCGCGGGCCTTTGCCTTTGGCCGCGAGGCTCTCGGCACGCCTGCCAAACTGCGCCAACTTTCCGATACTGCCGATCCAGTGACGCGCACCTTTGAGGCGCGCTATGTGCTGGAGGGCGAGCTGGCCAATGCGCCCTTAGGCACTACTGTCACTATCCAGCTCATGGATAAGCCCACCGCTCAGCGCAGCAATTTGCAGGTGCCAATTGGCGCGCTTTTCGATGCCGGTAAGGGGCCGGGCGTCTGGCTTATCAAAGGCGAACCGGCCCAGGTTTCCTGGCGCCCGGTTGCAATCCTGCATGTCGATGGCGAAAGCGCACAGCTCTCTGGTGATTTGCAGCCAGGGGATCGAATAGTGGCGCTCGGGGCGCAATTGTTGCGCGATGGCGAACGGGTGCGTGTGGCCGAGCCTGTGCGAGTGGCAGAGCCAATGCCTGGCGCCCTGGCCGGGGGAGCTGATCATGACCAGTGAAACCCGCTTTAATCTGTCGGCGCTCGCGGTGCGCGAGCGCTCAGTCACGGTATTTTTAATATTCCTGATTTCACTGGCTGGGTTTATTGCGTTTTTAAAGTTGGGGCGGGCGGAAGACCCGGCCTTTACCGTAAAAGTCATGACCGTCATTAGCGCCTGGCCGGGCGCTACCGCGCAGGAGATGCAGGAC
>CBINKF010000156.1:0-6798 GCA_966251115.1 uncultured Cellvibrio sp. | reverse complement strand
GTGGATGTGGCTGTATTCAGGATGAAACATTGAGCAGGGAGCTTGTGCAACGGATGCCAGTATTGTCGGAACATGGAAAATCGGGCAATACCCACAGAGAGGGTTACGGCAGGAAGCCTGGTGGGCGATAGGAAGACCCTACCATCCCGGATTCTGCTATTTCGCTACGGGAGCTTGTCTATCAAGCTCCCTTCCTTTTATTGCCGCCCTTTTATCTGCAGCCTATTTATTGACTTGTTTACGAGCCTATTTAAGTTAGGATCCGTATTTACTGCTGGCGTTTCGTATCGGCAACTAGCAGCATTAGGTGGTTAGATAACAACCTGCCAGGCCTAAAACCTCCCATTGATATCCATTCAATTTGCCAACAAGCGCAGCATTCTGCTGACTAAAAATTTTCGGACAGGAACTTCTGGGCGAGCCTGGCTGCATCTGAGTTGCCAGCGGCAACTTCCGATAATGTAGCTTTAGCTGACACCTTATCACCCATAAAGAAATAAACACGCCCCAAGTCTAATTTAGCATCAGGCACTTTGGGCGATGAGGGGAAATTTTGAATCAATTTACTAAACCAGGTTTTTGCCTGGGGATAGTCGCGTTTAAGCATAGCAACCTTACCCAGCCAATAATGGCTGTTAGCCGCATAACTACCTGTGGGGTACTGCTGGAGATGTGACTTAAACGCCGCTACAGCCTCATCGTACTTGCGGTTATTCAGGAGATCGTAGGCAGTCTTGTACAGATCTGCCTCGTCTACTGAATTGGCCGCTTGCGGAACCGCGACTGGAGCCACACTTGATACTTCATCAGACACTACGGGATCAGACACTACGGGAACGACTGCATCAGCAGCGGAGCCTGCGCCGGAGAGACGACGATCCAACTCCATATAGTTATCTAACTGCAACTGTTTGAGTTGCTTTATTTCGTGCGCCTGCTCTTCAATGAGCCCACGCAAATTTGCCACTTCCTCCTGCAGAGCGCGAATTTGACTGTAAACGTCTTGCTCTACGGGAGTATTAAACGATGGCTGAGCCACCCCAGGGCTATAGCTCTGGGGTGTAGACTCTACAACCCTTACTTGCGCCTGAGAGACTGGCGCTGCGACAACGACAACTGCAGCAATCAGGTTCCTTAGCTTCATAAGGGTTCAGACTCTTAGTATTTGATTTCTACGCGACGGTTTTGACCCCAGGAAGCTTCGTCGTGACCAGTAGCAACTGGACGCTCTTCACCGAAGCTTACAACTTCCAGAGAAGAACCGTTGATACCTTGAGTCACCAGGAAATCGCGCACAGCGTTAGCACGCTTCTCGCCCAGTGCCATGTTGTATTCGCGTGAACCGCGCTCGTCAGCGTGACCTTCCAGGCGCACAGCAACTGAAGAACCCTTCAATTTTTCAGCGTGAGCCAGCAGAACAGCGCGAGTTTCAGCGGTCAGTGTGTATTGGTCAAAGTCAAAGTAAACAACATTGGTCAGTTGCTCTACTTGCTCTTGTACCACTGGTGCAGTGTTGGTGTTTTCAACTACTGGTGCTTCAGCTTTTTTGGTGCTGGAAGAACAGCCAACCAGAAAAGACATAACAACAGCAAAAGTCAGACCTTGCTTAATTGCTTTGGTGATCATGTGTGTGTAACTCCAATGAAGTTGTGATCAAGTGTGTTTTACGACTTACTAGTTAAAAAATGGCGACCATGCGGGCTCCCGCACATCACCTTGTTTTGGTGGCTGGAGAATTTTAACACGTGCATCGAGTGATACCGCCGCCAAAACTCCTTTACCGCCAGAACGAGTCGCATACATCAGCATAGCGCCATTGGGCGCTATAGTAGGCGATTCGTCTAAATTTGTCTCTGACAAAATACGCAAATTGCCAGTTTTTAAATCTTGTGCTGCGATGTGGTAATTACCACCAGGGCGCTTATTTAAAATTACCAAGCTTTTCCCATCGGGTGATACACGACAACGCGCATTATAATCGCCGTCAAAGGTTACACGCTCCTGTTGGCCAGTCGCAAGGGTAACTTGATAAATTTGTGGTTTTCCGCCGCGATCTGACGTGAAAAACAATGCGGCTCCATCAGCAGACCAACTGGGTTCAGTATCAATTGCAAAATGATTGGTGACGCGCGTTAACTGACGCGTCAGCACATTCTGCACATAGATTTCCGGATTGCCGTCTTTTGATAAAACCATCGCCAGCTTTTGCCCGTCCGGAGACCAACTGGGTGCGCCATTCAAGCCGCGGAAATTTGTCATTTGCTGGCGGCGACCGGTTGCCAAATCCTGAATAAATATGGAGGGTTTGTTGTCGTCCTCGAAAGAGACATAGGCTATGCGTTGACCATTGGGGGACCAGGCCGGGGACAAGATAGGGTAGCGCGACTGCAACAGCTGGCGGGGACGAGCGCCATCGATATCCGAGACCATCAGGTTGTACTTGGTGGGGCGCTCAAAGGCCTCAATATAGACCAGCTTGGTTGAAAAGATGCCGCGAATCCCGGTGATGGTTTCATACACTTTATCGCTAATGGCGTGGGCTATGTCGCGCAGCTGTGCTTCAGTGCCATCCACCGTCATGCGAAAAAAAACGCGTTTTTGCTGCACCACATCAAACAACTCATAGCTCGCGTAGTAGCGGCCATTCTGTTGTGTCAGTGACCCCAGCAGTAAATATTCAGCACCGAGAATTTTCCAATCGCGATAGTGCACTTCTGCTTCTGAGCGGGGAAACGACAGCATACGGGTCGGGCTAATTGCCTCGAACTGGCCAGAGAATTCCAGGTCTTTACCTATAATCGCCCCCACATTCTCGGAGAGCCGGCCACCGGCCCAATCAAAGGGAACCACGGCAATTTTCGTCGGATTATCAATCCCCTTGGTTACAAAGACTATATTGGTCTGGGCTTGCGCAAATACCGCTGCCACCAATACAACCACCCCCGCAACCAAACCTAAAATGTATTTCACTGACGCAAATCCTCTGGATTGAATGCAAATTTAAAGTGTCGGAAATTTCGCTCAAAGATGCCGATAGGCATATCTTTGATTTCAGTAAAACGATCCACTTTGCGAATCGCCTGCTCAGCGGAGCGATCAAAAGCATCGCTGCCACTACTTTGTATTAACTGCACCCCCACCACTTGGCCATTGGGTAGCATATCAATATTGAATACCGCGATCATTCCACGCCTCGCAGAAGGCGGACGGCTCCAGTTTTGACTGACTCGCTCGGCAATCAGCTCGTTATAACTTTTCACATTCGCCTCATCATTAGATTCGGCAATGATTTTTTCCTCTTTTTGCAGCGCTGCCTGAATGCGTCGCTGCTCTTCCTGAGCCTGCTGCTCTTGCTTTCGTTTTTTCTCGGCTTCAGCTTTTTGTTGCTCTTCAGCCAGCTTTTTCTTGCGCTCGGCCTCAGCCTTGGCTTTTGCAGCTTTGGCCTGCTCTTCTTTAATTTTTTGCTGTTTTAGCTGTTCTGCCTCGGCCGCAGCCTTGGCCTGCGCATCTTTCTGCTTTTGGACTTGAGCCTCTGCTTCTTTACGCCGCTGCTCTTCCTGCTTTTTGAGGTGTTTCATATCCTCGTAAGCCTTGCTATCGAGCACCTGTTCTTTAATTTGCGGTGGTGCAGCCTTGGCTTTGGGTGTCAAATCAACCAGTGTGGCAGTTACATAATGCGGCTTGTAAGGCTCTTCCTCTTTTTTAAAAAAATCCCAATTTCCCAGTATCAGAATTAGCAGCAAGCTGTGCATTCCTACACTGAGCACCATGGGGAGAGGTAGCGTTTTATCCAGCTTCATAAACTTAGCGCGGTGGTTCCGTTATCAAACCAACTGAGGGAGCCCCAGCCAATTTAAGCTCACTCATCAACGCGACTATTACGCCGTACTCTACTTTTCTGTCCCCTTGCACAAACACCAGGGTATTTGGCTTTTCAGCCAATACCTTACTCACAATAGATTTAATTTCTGTTAACTGGCGCGGAGTATCGTCATTGCCGCCCAAATCTATGTAGTAGGTGCCGTCTTTTTTAACCGATACGGTAATGGGCTCATCATCCTTATTATCAACAGGGTCGGCAGCGGCTTTGGGCAGCTCGACTTTGATCCCCTGGGTCATCATGGGCGCGGCAATCATAAAGACGATTAGCAAAACCAGCATAACGTCGATCAACGGTACCACGTTGATCTCCGCCTTGAGCGCCTTCTTGGGTTTGGGTTCAAAATCTGACATAGGCGTTATCCGCTCCAATTACCTGGGCGACAAGATTATTTGGAGTGAACCTGGCGGTGCAGTATCGCCGAGAACTCTTCTGCAAAGGTGCGGTAGTTGCTGAGCAGTCCCTCCGCACGCGCCGAAAATTTGTTGTAGGCCAAAACTGCGGGAATAGCGGCAAACAAACCCATAGCCGTCGCAATCAAGGCTTCGGCGATGCCGGGTGCCACAGTTGCCAAGGTAGTTTGATGCACATTCGACAAGTTGAGGAAAGAGTTCATAATGCCCCAAACCGTACCAAACAAACCTATGTAGGGGCTGACAGAGGCAACGCTTGCCAGAAACGGCAGGTTTTCTTCCAGCTTTTCCTCTTCACGGGCCAGGGCGACACGCATCGCGCGAATAGAACCCTCCATAACAGCATCAGAGTCTGCCCCTGCTTGTTGGCGCAAACGGGAGAACTCTTTAAAGCCAGCGCGAAAAATATTTTCTATACCCTCGGAAGTTTCCAAGCGTCCATTGCCCTGGCGATACAACTGGTTCAAATCTATTCCCGACCAAAATTGCTTTTCAAAAAAATCGAACGACTCAGTAGCTTTGCGCTGATAAATAAAACGCTGGAAGATCATCACCCAGGAAACCACCGAGGCGAGGAAGAGTATCAACATAACCACCTGCACCAAAAAGCTGGCTTCGGCAATCAGGTGGACAATCGACAGACTGTTTTCGGCTTCGGGCATGGTCTAAAACTCTGGATTCTGGGGTTTAAGGGTTTGGGCGATACGCGCTTGCATATCAACAGGAAGGGCGGCGGGTTTCATAATATCGGCCTGAACACAGGCAATGCGGATTTTACCTTCGCAGAGCAGCACTTCATCTCGCAAAACCTGCTGGGTAAATTCCACATAGGTTCGCGCCAATTTGGTGACCTGACTGGTCACTCGCAGTTGATCATCCAGGCGCGCCGGGCGCTGATAACTCACCTCGGCCGAATGTACCACTAACAACAAACCGCCCTCCAAAATGGCGGGCCTATCATAGCCTAAAGCGCGCAGGAATTCTGTACGACTGCGCTCCATAAACTTTAAATAATTTACGTAATACACTATGCCGCCGGCGTCTGTGTCCTCTATGTAGACACGCAACGGCAATTCAAATTGCCCCACAAGTTTCTCCGTCTAGTCTGCAGCCTCCTGCAGACGTTTGGGCATGGCCAAGCCGAAGTGGCTGTAGGCGTTATTGGTTAGCACTCTACCGCGCGGCGTGCGCGCCATAAAACCCTGTTGAATCAGGTAGGGTTCTATCACATCTTCGATGGTGCCGCGATCCTCGCTGATCGCCGCCGCCAAACTCTCTACCCCTACCGGGCCGCCATCAAAATTATTGATCATCGCCAGCAGCAGACGTCGGTCCATATGATCAAAACCGCGCTCATCGACATTGAGCATATTGAGCGCGGCATCTGCCATAACAGCGGTTACTACACCTGTGCCTTTTACTTCGGCGTAGTCGCGCACCCGGCGCAGCAAGCGATTGGCAATACGCGGAGTGCCGCGCGCGCGTTTGGCTATTTCGGCCGCGCCCTGTTGTTCCATCTCTACTCCCAGCAGCGCCGCCGAGCGCGCCACTATATGAGTGAGATCCTTGACGTTATAGAACTCCAAACGCTGGACTATACCAAACCTGTCGCGCAGCGGTGAGGTCAGCAAGCCCGCACGAGTGGTAGCCCCCACCAGGGTAAATGGCGGCAAGTCAAGCTTGATAGAGCGGGCTGCCGGGCCTTCACCGATCATAATATCCAACTGAAAATCCTCCATCGCCGGATAGAGAATTTCTTCCACCACCGGGCTTAAACGGTGGATTTCATCGATAAACAGCACATCGCCCGCTTCGAGATTGGTGAGCATGGCCGCCAGGTCGCCCGCTTTTTCCAGCACTGGGCCGGATGTACTTTTTAGCGAAACGCCCATCTCATTGGCGATGATATTAGCCAGGGTGGTTTTACCCAGGCCCGGGGGGCCAAACACCAGAGTATGGTCCAATGCCTCACTGCGTTTTTTGGCGGCGCAGATAAAAATTTCCATCTGCTCGCATACCGCCGGCTGGCCAATATAATCAGCCAAACTCCGGGGGCGAACGGCGCGATCTATCTGATCCTCCCGCTCTTTGGCAGCGGGAGCTATAAGTCTGTCTGTCTCTATCAAAGGAACCTCCAAGGCCATCCAAGCTAGCGGCTTCAATTAAGAAGCTAATGACTTTAACGGCTACAACCCGGACAAAACTAACGAATTAAGCTAGCAATTGCGACTGATTTGTCCCTTTGATAAGTAGCGCGCATCTTGCTTTTTTGTTTCTGAATGGCGGCTTAATAAACCTGAACCGCCCTGCTCTACCCGCCCCCGATTAACCGGCAGCCATACTGCGCAACGCCATGCGAATCAAGTCCTCGCTTTTGGCATCCGGTTTTTGCTTGACCGCAGCGGCGATCATTTTGCTCGCTTCTGTTGGCTTGTAGCCCAGCGCTATCAGCGCGGTTTCGGCTTCACCTAATTGATCCTGTCCATTCTCTGCCAGTTGGAATCC
>CBINKF010000155.1:0-6870 GCA_966251115.1 uncultured Cellvibrio sp. | reverse complement strand
GAGGGAGATATACACCAGCCGGGCGAGGCGGCCTTCGATAAACATGGTGCCTTTATTCAGGTTGCCCATCAGGCTGCCGACGGTGGAGTAGCTGGCGAGGGAAATGAGCGATCCGTGGTCGGTGTATTTGTAGACTTTAAGCGGTTTGTTATCGAGCAGGGCGCGCAGGTTTTTGTAGCAGGTGCTCGCCATCTGGTGCGCCGATTGCGCGCGCGGTGGTACGCGGGTGCCGTCGGGGTTGGTGAACTGGGCGCAGTCGCCTATGGCAAAAATATGCGGGTCGCGACTGGTTTGCAAAAATTCATTCACCACTAATTGGTTGATGCGGTTAGTTTCCAGGCCGGCGATATTGGCCATAAATTCGGGCACTTTAATGCCGGCAGCCCAAACCATTAAATCTGCACCAATTAATTGACCGTCTTTGGTGTGCAGCCCCTCTTTGCCTGCCGACGTAATCAGCGTATTTAATTTTACGTCCACCCCGATCTTAGCCAGCTCGCCATGGGCCGAGGCGGAGATGCGCTCGGGCAGGGCGGGTAGCAGGCGCGGGCCAGCCTCAATCAAGGTCACGTTCAAATGTTCATTGGTGACATTGCTAAAACCGTAGTTGTGAATTTCGTGCACGGCGTGGTGCAGCTCGGCGGAAAGTTCTACCCCGGTAGCGCCACCGCCCACAATTGCAATGCGCACGTGATTGTCCTCGCCGCTGATGCGCTGGATGCGCAAGCACTTGTTGAGCAAGCGGGTGCGGAATTTATAGGCCTGGTTGGGGCTGTCGAGGAAGATGCAATTTTCTTTAATGCCGGGGGTATTAAAATCGTTGGAGATGGAGCCCAGTGCCATGACTAAATAGTCGTAGGCAATGCGCGTACTCGGCAGAACTTCCACACCCTCTTCATCTTTCATGGCCGCGAGCACGACTTCGCGTTTGTCGCGGTCGATATCGGTTAGTGTGCCCACGCGAAAATAAAAATGGTGCGCGCCGGCGTGGCCGCGATAACTGACCGCATCCACGCCTTCATCCATAGTGCCCACCGCAATTTCGTGCAGCAGCGGTTTCCACAGGTGAGTGGTGTTGCGGTCGATTAAGGTGATTTCCGCTTTGCCCTTTTTGCCCAGGCTATCACCCAGTTTGGTGGCCAGCTCCAGGCCGCCGGCGCCACCGCCAACCACCACAATTTTGGGGATACCTGCTGTAGCTGTCTGCATGTTTTACCTCTGGTTAAATGCGCGATTAAAGGGAATCCAGGGAACCTCTGAAAAATTACCTGCGTTGCAATCGCGGCGTTAAAAACAGGCTCAAAATACTCATTTATGACGTATAAACTCCGCTTTTTCGCCTGTTTTTGCCTTGCGCTTGCTGCCTCGCCTATATTTTTCAGCGGTTCCCTAGTGCGAAGCTGGCATGCTGGTGAGGAACTGGCGCGCCAGGGGGCGCTCGATGAACCTGTAGGTTTTTTGCTTTAGTGCGGCGCTAAAGGCGCTGCGCGCGCGCTGGGTGTTGCCGGCAATTAAATCGCGATAGCCGCTGTAAAAATAAAACTCAGTGCGCTCGCAGGTATTGTGTACCTGGGTCTGCAATTGCTCCACGCTGAGTTTTTGCGACCAAAAGGCGTAGACCGCTGATTCCCAATCGGAATAGCTGTGCACTTTTAGCCCCTGGGTGGCACCGGTTAGATCCTCGCCGGTGCGCTCGCTGAGAATATCGGCTTTGATGCGGTCGTACACACTGAGGAACTTTTGCCCCGCCAGATAGGCGCGGAAAGCGCTGGCGGCCTCGGTCCAGCGGCCGGCGTACATATAAATTTCGTGAATCGCGGTATCGCCTTTATCCAGGCCCTGGGCTTGCGCCTTGGCGATAAATTCCAGTGCTTTATCAAAATTGCCCTGGATCGCGTACTGCTCGGCGATAAACGACAGGTTCTCGGGTTTGGCGTCCAGGTCGTAGAGAATTTGCGCTTCGTTCATGGCTAATTGCGGCTGGTTTTGATCGAGATAAAGGCCGGCCAATTTGTAGTGGGTTTCACCGACTTTGGTATTGACCGGCACCGCGCGTTTGTAAAAATCTATAGCATCATTTAAATAGCCGTTGCGCTCATAGCTACAGCCTTCAGACTCGGCGCGCGCCTCGTAGGTTTTGGCGATGGCGCGCAGCAGATCATCGGATTTATCCAGTTGCCTGCTCGCCTCCTTTAACGTGGCCAGCGCTAATGGGTAGTAGCCCTGCTGGCGATAGAGCGCCGCCAGTTGAATGTATACCGTGTCGCTGTGGGGCTGCTCGGCTATGGCATCGAGTAGAATTTTTTGCAATTGGCCATAGTCTTTGTAGCTGCTTTGGCTCTGATCCACATAGTGGTAAATAAACAGTGCCAGCGACGGCGGGTTGAGATCCTGCTGCGCGCCCTGGTCCAGTTCGGCAAACACTTTTTTGAGTTCGCCGAAAGATTCTTCGCCGTCTTCCAGGGTCTGGCGATAGCGCAAATCGTAAATGGCATTGAGTGTGGATTGATTGCCGGGCGCCAGGGCCAGGGTGCGCGCAAAATACTCCAGTGCTTTGCCGCGTTTAACATTGGAGTGTTCGCTATCGGCGGCTTTAGCATAGGCGCGCCCCACGTTGAATTGCGCTTCCGGGTCTTTGCTGTTGGCGGCGGCAATTTTTTCCAGGCGCTGAATTTCTGCACTGGGCTTTTCAATTTCATCCAACACCACACCCAGGCGCGCAACATTAAAGTCTATGCCCTGGTTGGCGGGTTTGGGTGGTTGACCGCAAGCGGAAATTAACGCGGTTAAGCTGGCGGCAAGTGCAAGTTTTTTCATTGCCGCTCCTAGAGGTGATAGCCCATGGCTTCGGCCTTTTTAAACGAGGCGTCGGCTTCTGGCAGCTGGTTGTTATAGCCCTGCGCCAAACCGAGAATGTAATAGGCCTCGGCCTGCTTGGGGGCGACCTTAACCGCTTGCTTGGCAGCTTCCAGCGCGGCGGAATACTGGCCCTGTTTTAGCTGGTGGCGCGCCAGGGCGATAAAGTGGTCGCCGTCCTGTTTGCCGGCGTGCTCCAGCGCGTAGGTCTCCGCCGCAGCCTGGCTGTATTGGTAGCTTATGGTCCAGTCGCTGTCGTTAAACAGGGCTTGGGATTTCTGGTAGAAATCTGCGTAGTCGGCGAGTTGCACCTTGGCTGCTTTTAACACCAGGCGCTGATCCAGCACATAGTGATTGCCCTGCTCTTTGCCGCTTTGGGTGAGCTGGTAATAGGCATTGTCCTCGGCCTCGCCCTGGGATTTAAGCAATAATTTGTGTTGCGGCGATGGGCTGGTGAACTCCAGGTGCGCCATGAGTGTATAGCCCGGGTCGTTCACATAAATCTGCTTACGGTTTTCCGGGGTGTAGAGGTTGTTGAGGTCGGTAAATAAATAGAGCAGTTGGTTAATATTAAAACCATAGGTGATAGGCGCTTTATCCCCGGCCCAGACATCGCTGAATTTCAGCCGACCGCTAACACTGAAGGGTTGCCACAGACTGTCGGCATTTTTGGTGTTCAGCGCGGTAATTTGCGCGCTGGAATAAATATGGCCGAGCAGCTCGCGAAAATATTTTTCGCGCTCGGGTGTGTACTGCCAGAGCGAGCGCATGCGGTCTTCAAATAATCCGCCCAGGTCGAGGGTAAAACTGGCTTCCACATCATTGCCGCTAACCTTGTCGAATTGGATATTTAATTTGGCGAAGTGTTGGCTGGCGTCCCATTCGGGCAGGAATTTAATAGCTTGCGTAGCTTTATTAACCACCAGCGCCGGCTGGCCCTCAATACCAATGGAAAAGCCGGGGAAGAGTGCCTTGTCGCCGGTGGTGTCCATCCAGGTTTCCGCCAGGCCGGTTTGCGCGGGAATGTGCACAATCATGTGATCGAAACTCACCGCCGGGATACTCATATCGGGAATACCGCGCGAGCGGGTGATAATTAATGCCGGGTCCGCGGCAATACCGAGTTTGCGCAGCAGGGTTACCGCCAATACCGATTGGTCTTTACAGTCGCCATAGCCGTTGGTGAATACCTCTTTGGCATCGTGGGGCTCGTAACCGCCGCGGCCGACATGGGCGAATACATAGCGCACTTTTTCCTGCAGGGTTTGATAAACCGCCCTGACTTTGTCCTCGGGTGTTTTGGCGCGCTTGTTGATGTCGGTAATTATCTTGTCGAGTTTGGCATCGGTAACCAAATGGGGCTCAACCAGTTTGTCGGACCAAGTGGCTATATCCTGCCAGTCGCGGATGCTGGAAATGCGCAAGTAAGGTGTGTAGGAGTGCTCGCGCGGCATGGCGCTTTGCAGTTCCAATTGCGCCAGTTTGTCGGCTTCCCAGTGCCAGGTTTTGCGTCCGTTTTTGACCTGGGTGCTGGTTTTAATGGCAAAATTTTTCAGGCTGTTGAAATAGAGCGGCGCGCTGGCGGGCGCTTGTATTTCAATTTCGCTGTGGCGCACCGCATCGGCGCGCGAGCCCTGGCCGGCGGCGCGGTCCTCCCACCAGTGGAAGCCGTAGCTGTCGAACCACTGGCCGGGAATAATTTTTTTAATGTCGGTGTAGCGATACTGAAATTCAATCACCGAACCTTTGCGCACATTGGGCAGCGAAAACAGCAGCTCTTTACCGTCCTGATAAAAGTTTTCATCGCTCGGGCTCTGGATTTGGGTGGCATCGGGTTTGATGTCATCTATGCGGCCATCGGGCGTGCGCACGCGCGCAAACTCCAGGGCAATATCCTCGTAAAAACTGTTAAAGGAGATGCTGATCTGGCTGTAGTCGCGCGCCGCTTCATCGCTGTTGATGTACACCGCCACATAGGAGTTGGAGTGGCTCATCAGCTGGTCGTCCAGGCTGATAAGGGTGCGGCGCAGGATTACCTCGGCTTCGGCCTTGGGGTCGGGCTTAAAGCTTTTGGCGAGCTTTTCCAGCGGCGGCGCCAGGCGTTCAACACGAGGAGCCGGCGCTGCTGGCGGTTGACTTGCGGGTACTTCCGTCGCCTGAACCCAAAAACTGGCACAGGCCAGGCTCAAGCCAAGCAGGCACAGGGTGAATTTTGCCAATCCCAGGTCGGAGCTCTGGGGTTGGCGGCTTATCCAATTTGCAAAAACACTCACGTATCAAACTCCAGCAGTGCTGGCTCCCCGGGGAGCCGGATTTCTTCTTATCAGCGCTTAACAGCCCCTAGATACTAATCCAAGTACCGCTCTCTGCGCTCGCAAAAATCGCATCGATTATGCGCATATTGGCCAGCGCATCACTTAAGGGGGTGGGCACAGGGGTGTCGTCGAGGATGCTGCGCGCAAAGGCGTCGCCCATCAGGCGATAATGGTTGCTGGACTCCAGCAGAATTCGCTCGCGCTCGAAATTATGGGTGACAAACAGCTCGGTGGTGCTGTCGCTTGGCGGGTTGAAGGGGATGGGTAAAAACAGGCTGCCGGCCTCGCCGTGGGCCTCCATGTACTGGCGCGGGTCGGTTTTGGTGGAGGCGCTGAAACTGGCATTGGCGCCGGGGAATTCCAAAAGGCCGCTCACCAGGCAATCCACCTCATAACCCGGGTAGGGGGTGATCTGGCCGAGTACGCGGGTGGGTTCGCAACCGTACAGCCAGCGCGACAGCGAGATGCAGTAGCAGCCAACATCCATTAGTGCACCGCCGCCCCAGCTTTTTATGTTGCGGATGTTCTGCTGGTCGTGGTTGTTGTAGGCAAAGTGGCTGTGGATGTGGCGCACCTGGCCAATCTTGCCCTGGGCCAGCAGTTGGCGCGCCTCGCGCCACTGAGGGTGAAAGCGGTACATAAAGGCGTCCATCACCTTTAACTGCGGGTGATCTTCAGCGGCGTCCAGCAGCCGCTGGGTGTCGGCGGCATCCAGGCCAATGGGCTTTTCGCAGAGCACATGTTTGCCCGCCTCCAGCGCCTTGATCGACCAGTCCACATGCAGGTGATTGGGCAGGGGATTGTAAATGGCATCAATTTCCGGATCGGCCAGCAGCTCCTCGTAGCTGCCGTAGCGGCGCGCTATGGCCAGGCTCGCGCCTGTCTCCTGCGCCTGCTGCAGGTTGCGCGAGCAGATGGCATCCACCTGGTTAAACTGGGATGTTTGCAGGGCTGGAATAACCTGGGTGCGGGCGATTTTGGCGGTGCTGAGTATGCCCCAGCGGATCTTTTTACCTGAGTGGCGGGGTTTATCTTTATGGCTGGTGTGCTCTGGAGCTTGTGGACTTGAGTGCATGGGGCCTCGCTTGGGTCGCTGCTAGTGAGTGGAAGGCAAAGCGCGATAAGTCGGCGATCTTGTGCGGGATGCTGTCGCCTGTAGGTTCAGCGATGATTGCTGATAAGTGCGGGCCAGTATAGCAATGCGCCCCCGGCATTCGGGGGGCAAGGCGTGAAAATAAACGTTAAAGGCAACCTCTGTAAGCTAGCTGTAAAAGCGGATGAGGGCCCGGGCTACCAGGACAGGCATTCGCCATTGGCGTGCCAGAAGCCGCCGCTGCTTTCCGGGCAGAGCTCGTGAATGCGCTGGGCCAGGCGTTGGGCGGATACCTCGGGCGAAACTTCGCCGCCAAAATTGACCATGGCCGTTTGCACAAAACCCGGGTGGAGTATGGCCACGGAAATACCGCGCGCTTTCAGGTCTATGGCGAGGGAGGTGGCGGCCGCATTGAGTGCCGCCTTGGACATGCGGTAGCCGTAGTAGCTGCCCGAGCTGTTATCGCTGATGGAACCCATGCGGCTGGTGATAAACGCCAGTTTGCTGCCCATGGTCATCTGGTTGAGCAGTGCGCTGGTCACCCGCAATGGCGCCAGGGCATTCACCAGAAACTGCTCGGTGATAGCGCCAAAGTCCATATTGTCC
>CBINKF010000154.1:0-6877 GCA_966251115.1 uncultured Cellvibrio sp. | reverse complement strand
ACTCTTGGATACAGCGGAAAGAACTCCGAAGCGAGAAGCGCACCTTAGTGCTTTTTGATTTGCCAGGCAATAAATTTGTGCGAAAAATGATGGAATTGTGATGCTTTGCGAGGGCTTATGTTTAAACGGGCGCCAGTTTGTCGTCGCTGTTTCTTTTTGTGCGAGGCTGACTGAACGAGCTTAATTGTAAAAGGCCGATTATAAGAGCCTGGGCAATAACTTTTCGCTGGCCACTAACCCTGACCGGTGACAAAGAACCCTGGCCGGTGACAAAGGTCAGCAATCGCCCCCGTTTCCTTGGAATCGCCCCAGCGCAGCCGCATCATGAGCTGACTGCAACCGAGAATTTTTCTATGACGGCGTCTGAAGTTCCTCCCTCTACCCAAGTTTCCCCCAATAGGCTTTCGCGCCGCGCGATTTTGCAGGAGCTGCTCAAGCCCTATTGGGGGCGCATAGGCGCTGCGCTGGTGGCCCTGGTGGTCGCCGCCAGCTGTATGCTGTTGATTGGTCAGGGCCTGCGCCAGGTGATCGACCGCGGCTTTAGCGGCGGCAGCCCGCAGCTGCTCGACTATGCGCTTATGGGCCTGGTGGCGGTGATCCTGGTGATGGCGGCGGCCACCTACGCGCGCTTTTATCTGGTGTCCTGGCTGGGGGAGCGGATTACCGCCGACCTGCGCCGCAAAGTCTTCAGCCACCTGCTCCAGCTCTCGCCCGAATTTTTTGAGCAGAACCGCACTGGCGATTTGCTGTCGCGCCTCACCAACGACACCACCCAATTGGAAACGGTTATAGGTTCGAGCGTCTCCATGGCACTGCGCAACAGCCTACTGCTGATTGGCAGCCTGGTGATGCTGGCGGTAACCAGCCTCAAGCTCACCGCCCTGGTGTTGGCCGCTGTGCCCCTGGTGATGGTGCCCATACTCGCTTTTGGCCGCCGCCTGCGCAAACTGGCACGCACCAGCCAGGACAAGGTGGCCGAGGTGGGCGCCTATACCGATGAGGTGGTGCACGAGATACGCACCGTCCAGGCCTATGGCCACGAACCCAAGGCGAGCGAGGATTTTAACCTGCGCGTGGAGGACACCTTTCAGGCCGGGCGACAGCGTATTCGCCAGCGGGCGAAACTGGTGGCGGCAGTGATTACCCTCGCCTTTACCGCTATAGCGCTGATCCTCTGGGTGGGCGGCCACGATGTGCTGGCCGGGCGCATGACCGGCGGTGAGTTGTCGGCCTTTATCTTTTACGCGGTGATGGTGGCCGGTGCCGTGGGCACTATTTCGGAGGTGATGGGCGAATTGCAACGCGCCGCCGGCGCCACCGAGCGTCTGGTGGAGCTGCTGGCAACCCCCTCGCTAATTCGCTCCCCGACTAATCCCCAACCCCTGCCCGAACCGGCGCGGGGTGAATTGGCGTTTAGCGGGCTTAACTTCGCCTATCCCAGTCGCCCCGAGCAGCTGGTGCTTAAGGATTTCAACCTAAGCATCGCACCAGGTGAAAAAGTGGCTTTGGTGGGCCCTTCGGGCGCTGGCAAAACCACAGTGTTTCAACTGCTGCAGCGCTTTTACGACCCGGCGGCCGGGCAGATCAGCCTGGATGGCGTGGATATAGCCGCCGCCGACCTGGCCCAGGTGCGCGCGCGTATCGCCCTGGTGCCCCAGGACCCAGTGATTTTCGCCGGCAGCCTGCGCGATAACGTGCGCTACGCGCGCCCCGACGCCAGCGATGAGGACGTGCTGGCCGCCTGCGAGGCCGCTTACGCCATGGAGTTTATCCGCCAGCTGCCCGAAGGGCTCGACAGCCAGATGGGCGAGCGCGGGGTGCGTCTCTCCGGCGGCCAGCGCCAGCGCATCGCCATTGCCCGCGCGGTCTTGGCCGATCGCCCGATTCTACTGCTGGACGAGGCCACCAGTGCGCTCGACTCCACCAGCGAACTCATGGTGCAGCAGGCGCTGGAGCGGCTGATGCAGGGGCGCACCAGCCTGATGATCGCCCATCGCCTGTCCACCGTGGTAAATGCCGACCGCATCCTGGTACTGCAGCAGGGCGAGCTGCTGGCGAGCGGTACTCACCGCCAATTGCTGGCGACGTCCGACCTTTATCGCGAACTGGCGCAGCGGCAGTTTCAGCTGGATTAACAGCGACCTTAATTGAAAAAGCCGTAACCCCTGGCCATAAGTGCGGCGCATACCAGAATCACCGGTACCAGCGCCAACTCCCAATGCACCAGGCGGCGCAGCTGTTTGAGTTTGGTCTCGCTCACTTCGGGCAGCTTGTTTTGTTTGAGCGGCGCGCGCCAGCGCAGGAATTCCAGGGTGGGGATAATGGAGATGAGCCCCATAAGCGCAAAGGCGCCGATTTTGATCCAGAAGGGCAGGCTGTGGCTGTAGTAGGGCCAGCCTTTTTCCAGCCAGATCACCCGGATTAAGCCAACTATCAAGAGCAGCCCGGCGGCTATGCCGTAGCCTATATCCAAGCGCTGCAGCTGGCGCGCATTGGTCAGGTTAAACGGTTGGCGCAACAGCAGCAGTTCGCCCAGCAGAATGGCCACCAGGCCAAAGGCGGCCAGGTGGTGAAAAAGCGCAAAAAGCCAATTCATAAATAGATCCTGATTAGTATTTGAATGCGGAATTACCACCGCTATAGCAATACCCGAGCAGACTAACCCTGCCCAGTTACAAAAATCAGATAGTGACAATATGTCATCCTAATTTGCACAAATGTGGATTCTGTGGCCAAAATCCAGGCGCTGGCAGCGAACTTTTGTATACTTCAGCCAGAGTCTATGCCGACACAGCTACAAGTGAGCCCTAAATTGCTGATGGAAACCCGCCGTTTAAACATAGAAAAACGCCAAGCCGAGCCGCTGATTTCGATTCAGTCGCTTAACGCTTGCCGTATTCTGGTGATCAACGGCAAAGGCGGTGCCGGCAAAACCACCCTCAGCACTAACCTGGCGGCCTGGTTTGCCCAGCGCGGTGAACAGACGGCACTGCTGGACGCCGACCCCCAGGGTTCCTCAATTCACTGGGTCAAACAGCGCCCGCTGGAGTTGCCCCCCGTGTACGGTTTTAAAATCGATCACGGCAGCCGCACCACGCTCAGCTTTCAATTGCGCGCGCCCAAATCCACCCGCTGGCTGGTGACAGATGCACCGCCAGGTTTGTCGGGAATTTATCTGGATGATCTGGTGCGCGACCACGATTTAATTATCGTGCCGGTGATGCCCTCGGAAATCGACATACGCGCCAGCGCGCGCTTTATCGGCGAGCTGCTGCTCACCCAAAATATGCGTCGCAAGCGCCGCCCCATTGCGGTGGTGGCCAACCGCATCAAACCCCAGGCTAATGCCTGGCTGCGCCTGCAAAAATTTTTGGAAAGCCTGCATATTCCCTATCCCACCAGTTTGCGCGATACCCAAAACTATGTGCGCGCCTATACCGAGGGCCGCGGCGTAGTCGACTACACCCAGGCAGCCTATAAAAATGATCGCGACAACTGGCAGGTGTTAATCGACTGGATCGACCAGCAAAATGCTGAACATCAGTGGTTGAAAGATTCCACGGCGGAAACACAAGCAGCAGCGGACGAAGTTGCTGGTGAACCTGAAATGAATCCGCCAGCAACAGCAGACAGTGTGGATACTGACAAGTAAAATGCGGATCGCTTAAAAAAAGCGCTCGATCAAGAGCGGGGCAAACATCAGCGCTAACCCAATTATCAAGGTCGCGCCATGGCCCTCGACAAAATAGGGGAACACCATAAGCGCCAGGCCGGAATAGCGAATCGCGGGATTTTTGCGGCGCTTACCGTAAATAAAATAACCCAGGCCAAGAGAGCCAAATACCAAGCCGAGTAAAATGCTGGTGCTATCAAGGTTCATTGCAATCCTCTTGTATTCGCCGACATCTAGGGTCTATCACACCAGCAGCCCGGCGCCGGAAAACTTCTCCACCACCTCCGCCAGGTTGCCCTTGTACTCCCAGTAAAACTCGCGCCCCTGGGCACCGCTCACCAGCAGGTATTTATCGGTAACCGATCTAATCCGCTCTAGCGCGATGATTTTGGTCACAAATTTCTCCTCCACCAGGGTTTCGATAATTTCTTTATTTTCAGCATCGTAACCGTGGTGGACAAACGCGGGTTTTACGTCGAGTACAATAAATTTCAAAGCGGCCTCCCGGCAGAGCCTGAGAATTTTTTATTCGATATTCTGCAGATTAATTTCCAAATGGGAAATAAACATCAGCACTACCTTATGCGCTTGCAAGGCTCTGGTGCAACCCTGTCACCAGGAAATCGCAAAAAGCGCCTGAAATTCAGGCAAAATAGCACCTTTGATCCTCCTACCCGACAAATGTTGGGTTAAGCAGTTCAAAGGAAATAGGCATGATTGACACCAATAGCATCGGAAGGCATGTTGCCCTAGTCCTTTTTCCTTTTCGGGCAGTTAATGGATACCAAACCCCTGTTCACACATAAATCAACCTCTCGACTATGGTCGTGCCTTGGGGTCGGTATTCTTGTGCTCTTGAGCATTCTGGCGCTGCTGTTTAATAGCACGCTGCGATCTGCGCCCACGGCTGCGCCTCAGGCGCTTACCCCCATCTCGCTTGAGCGCACCGATGAGCGCTATCCACTGGCATCGCTGGATCACTCCTCGGGATTTGTGCCTGTACCCGACGGCATGGTACTGGCGGATGCCGCCGACTATTTCGCACAGTCCCCAACATTCGCGCTGCTCAATAGAGGTGATCTGCGCCCGAATTTTCGCGCGCACCGCCGCTATTGGCTGTTCACCCAAGTGGACAACAAAACCAACACCCGCGAGTGGATGTTGCACATCAGCAACTTTGGTTATCGCCAACCGGCGGTGCTGATCAAGGGCGCAAACGGCCAGGAGATTGTCCAGATTCACAATGACGACTCCCCCGATCAAGCTGACATCAACACCATTGGCAGAGCGGTGAATCTGCAGTTAAATCCGGGCCAATCCTATTGGCTGGTTGTGGAGTTAACGGCCGATCATCCAACCTGGCATCCCTACATAGGTTTGATGAGCGCCGCGGAATATCGCCAGTGGACCAGGGCCATGGACCTTATTTACAAGCTGGCGATTGGCGTGATTCTGGGGATGGCGCTGCTTGGGTTTACCTGTTGGCTGATTATGCGCGAGCCGACATTTTTTTGGGCCGCGGGGTCGGCCACGGTAATGCTGCTTTTTTATTTGGAGCACAGCAGTTTGCCCGCGCTCTTTTGGTCGTGGAGCTATGAGAAAGGCACGCTTTTTTGGACGCTATCGGCAGGTACCGTATTTTTTCAACTGGCGTTTGCCGCCAGCTTTCTCAGCATCAATCGCCAATCCGGGTTTTGGTACTACCTATTTGCCGGTGCAGGCGCGATAACCCTGCTCTTGGGCCTGTTAAGTCCCCAATTGTCTTTCCGTTTAAACATGGCGCTGTTTGCCATCAATTACCTGCTGGCCATCGTCATTATTCTCAGCTCAGGCATTGCCAAGGTGCGCCGCGAAGGCAGCTATTACATTATTTATATTTTGGGGTGGCTGCCGGTGGCGCTATCGGTTATCGATGTGGTGATAGTGACGCAAGGCATACACCAGGAAGATCGTGTAGTAGACGTCTCCTACAAGATGATTGCGGCACTGTATATTCAGATCAATCACATGTTGCTTCATGCCGTGGCGCTGATTCTGCGCGTGCGCGCCCTGCGCGAGCACAAATTGCGCGCGGAGTTTATGAGCGAATCCAAGTCGCGTTTTATTGCCCAAAGCAGCCATGACCTGAGTCAGCCGCTCAATTCCATGAAGCTTTTTCTGGCGCATTTGCAACCCTATGTGCAGGAGCCAGCGGGCGAAAAAATTTTCCACCGCTTGAAACAAACCCATCGCCAAATGCACGAATCCTTCCACGCCATGATGGATTTAAGCCAATTGGAAGCCGGGCGAATCCAGCCGGATATAAAACCTGTGAACCTGGCCGAATTATTTATGCGGATTCGCCCCGAATATCGAATGCTGGCAAACGACAAGGGCATTCGTCTGGCGCTTCGTCCTGGGTCATTACAGGTAACGAGCGACCCGATGTTGCTGGAGCGTATGCTCCGCAACCTGCTTTCCAACGCCATTAAATACACTGATAAGGGCCGAGTACTGGTGGTGTGTCGCCGCCGCCAACAGCAGGTGGCTATAGACGTGTTCGATACTGGCTGTGGTATTGAAGAGCATGAACGCCAACATATTTTTGATATTTATCAGCGCTCGGTCGATCAGCTCGGATATAAAGACGGCGCCGGGATTGGTTTGTCGATCGTTAAACACATTGCGGATTTACTGCATATTCCCATCACCCTGGATTCGACGCCGGGCAAAGGCAGCCACTTTAGATTACTCCTGCCCCGTGTACAGGATGACAACAACCGCCCTGCCACGCGAAATAAGTTTGAGCCGCAAGTGTTGCTGGTATTGAGCGATAAACAGCTTGAACAAGAGATGACCGAGCGACTGACCAACTGGCACTGTGCGGTGCAATGCGCCCAAGCTCTGCCAACGAACCAACAGGGTGATTTCAAACCGACTATTTTAATTTGCGATCAACCAGCGCTTGAAGCCAGTAATCGTCTATCGGAACGCTTGAATTATCCTGCCGCAGGGGTAATCGCCGCGTGCATCTGCGAGCCCGCAACACCATTGCCTGAACACTGGGTCGCACTGTCGATTCGGGCACTGCCTTCGCAAACACGCGCCCTGTTAAATGCCGTTGTACGCCGTAAACAATTGGCAAATCACACCAGCGAAACACTTGATAAATGGGGTGCGTTATGACGCTTAAGGTACTGGTAATTGAAGACCACGAGCTCTACC
>CBINKF010000153.1:0-6900 GCA_966251115.1 uncultured Cellvibrio sp. | reverse complement strand
CGGCGCGATCTTCATCGACAGATTTGGGCGCGGCATATTCCTGCACATGGGCGTAGAGTTGCTCGCTTTTGCCAAACTGGGTTTGGCCGCGATAAATATCTATGGCGGCGGCGTATTCAGGCATATCGGCATCGTAAAGGCGATAACAGCTAATATCGTTTTTCTTCGCCCACTTATCCAATTGCTTGAGATTTTTTTGCAGGCGATTGACCAGCATCTGGGCGCCGGGGCTTAGGGCAGCGGCTTGCTCTTCGCGGTTACTAGCCTGGGCTTTTTGCTCGGCGGCAACGCGCTCACTTTCGTCTTTGCTGAAGCGACCATCCTGTTCAACGCGGCTTTTTACAAAAGCCTCGGCGTTGATGCTGAACATCAACAGCTCGCTTTCGATACTGCCGTTAAAGAGTTTGTATTTTTTATCGGAGCGCAGGCCCATTTGCTTGCCCAGCTCCGGGTTGCCGGTGAACACTCCGGCGCGCCAGCCCTGGAACTCGTTGCGCAGCCGCTCGCCCAGGTGGGCGTAAAGCAGTTTGAGCGATTCCACCTCACCCAAGCGCTCGCCGTAGGGCGGGTTGGTGAGCACCAGGCCGAACTCCATAGCGCGGTGGGTGGGGCGTTTAAATTCCGCCAGCTCTTTGCGGCTTACGCGCAGCCAGTCGTCCAGCTCCAGGTTGATGATGTTTTCCTCGGCGGCGCGCACTACGCGCACATCGGCGTCGTAGCCGCGAATTTCCGGCTTGTTCACCTTGGCCAGGCCGAGCTTTTTGCGTTTGTGCGCCTCGTCGCGCAGCTCCAGCCAGATATCGTTGCGGTGGTTGAGCCAGCGCTCAAAACCAAAGCTGGCGCGACCTAAGCCGGGGGCTATATCGGCGGCAATCAGCGCCGCCTCGGTTAAAAAGGTGCCGGAGCCGCACATAGGGTCAATTAGCGCACCGCCCTGGGCGGCGATCTCCGGCCAGCCGGCGCGAATCAAAATACCGGCGGCCAGGTTTTCCTTGAGTGGCGCCCCGCCCTGTTTCACCCGGTAACCGCGGCGGTGCAGGCTGTCGCCGGAAAGATCGATGCTCAGTACCAACTTGTTTTTGGACAGGCGCGCGTTAATACGCAAATCCGGATCGCGCTTGGCCACCGAGGGGCGCTCACCGGAGAAATCGCGCAGGCAGTCCACAATCGCGTCTTTAACTTTGACGGCACCAAACTGGGTGTTGCGAATGGCATCGTTAGTGCCGACAAAATCCACCAACAGGCTGCCATTGGGGCTTAAATGCTCCTGCCAGGGGATGGCGCGGGTGCCGTCGTACAGCGCCTCCTGGCTATCCACGGCAAAACTCGCCAGGGGCAGCAGGATCTTGTTGGCCAGACGCGACCAGAGACAGGCGCGGTAAGCCAGGCGCAGATCGCCCTCAAAGTAAACACCCGCCACCGTCTCGCGGGTGGACTCGGCGCCCAGGCCCTGCAGTTCGCTGTTAAGGAGAGATTCCAGCCCCTTGGGGCAACTGGCAAAAAACTGATGATTCATGTGATTTTCCACTGTTTGCGACACCTTTTAGTCGCCTATGGCCAGCTGGTAGTCGCTTATGGCCAGCTGGCCGTTTTGCAATCAGCCAATAGCGTTTTTACAAAACAGCTATTAAGAACAACCGATTGATTAATGATTTAACTTGAACTTTTAGCCATTGGCCCCACCTAACGAAAGGTGAACGTAATATATGTGTCAACTATTTGTGCTAGGCCGTTATGCCATATAAGCTGGGTTATGTATAAATAATTGTTCGTTCACGCCGCCAGATAATTCTGGTGTACTGACCAACCCTTCACTCACTTTCTAAAGGAGCCAAGAACCTTCCCAGTAATTCCGCAAGACCGCTTTGCCCCCGTGTTGGCTGGCAAGAATCCAGGACTCAGGGGCGATAATCCACAACAACGAGGTGCATTAACTGATGAAACGTCAAAAACGTGACCAAACAGAACGCGCATTCACCAAAGGATATCAAGCAGGTATTGAGGGGCGTTCAAAAAGCATTTGTCCGCACGAATCCGGCCTGGCCAGACAACAATGGCTTAACGGTTGGCGCGAATCCCGCGTAGATCAGTGGGACGGCTTGAGCCGTTTGGCACAGGTTCAAAAAATTTCCAATTATCACCCCAGCGCCGTCACCAGTTGACGCCTAACCCACAGAATTTTTAACTACACATTCCGTGAAAAAGCCCGCGATTGCGGGCTTCGTTATATTTGGGCCTAAGCAATTTATGTGGTGTACCCAGTCCCAATAGTGTTTATGCGTTACCTTTTTTAAAAGATGCAATTCCCGCCGCCGCCTTGGCAATCAGCTCCGGGCCTTCGTAAATAAAGCCGCTGTAGATCTGCACCAGGCTGGCACCGGCACGGATTTTCTCGGCCGCGCTGGCGCCGTCAAAAATACCGCCCACGCCAATAATGGGCAATTTGCCGCCCAGGCAAGTGTTGAGCGTTTCGATCACCTTGGTACTTTTATCGCGCACTGGCAGGCCGCTTAAGCCACCCGCCTCGTTGCCAAATTCCAACCCTTCCACACCTTCGCGACCAACAGTGGTGTTGGTGGCAATCACGCCGTCCATACCTTCCTGAATCAGCACACCGGCCACCTGGGCAATTTCAGATTCATCCATATCCGGGGCGATTTTCACCAGCAGCGGCACATACTTGCCTTCGGCCGCCGCCAGAACGCCCTGCTCTTTTTTAAGGGTGGACAGCAACTGGGTCAGGGATTCGCCAAACTGCAGGTTGCGCAGGCCGGGAGTATTGGGCGAGGAGATATTGACGGTGATGTAGTCCGCATGGGCGTAAACCTTGCGCATACAAATCAGATAATCGTCAGCGGCATTCTCCACCGGGGTAGTGGCATTTTTGCCGATATTGATACCCAGAACACCGTCGTAGCGGCGCTTTTTCACCTGGGCCACCAGGTGATCCACGCCCTTGTTGTTAAAACCCATGCGATTGATGATCGCCTGCGCCTGCGGCAGGCGGAACAGGCGCGGCTGGGGGTTGCCCGGCTGCGGGCGCGGGGTGATAGTGCCTATCTCGACAAAGCCAAAACCCAGGGCGCCCAGGGCATTAAAGTAATCGCCATTTTTGTCCAGGCCAGCGGCCAGGCCCACGGGGTTGCGAAACTTAAGCCCCAGCACTTCCACCGGATCATCTTCCACCTTGGCCGCCAACAGGCCAATCAACTTCAAACGCTCGGCAGCACCGAGCATATCCAGGCTGAGTTCATGGGAGGTTTCGGGGTTTAAACGAAACAGCAGATTGCGGATGTGGCTGTACATGGAATGCTCAACTTCACGTTAAATGGGAGGGGAAATAAACAGCAGTTAGCAGGGGCGCAAGGATACTGGATTTGAGGCCTGAGGTCGATTTGAAAACACCAAGTGCCGATCAATACCTAGCCAATCTGCTCAATGGAGTGAAAGCGGTTGTCATCGCCAAAATTAATTCGAAAACGACCGCGAACCCCCGAGTGGGTGACAAAGGGAACGAGGATATTGGCCGGAAACCGGATTCGCCGCCGCTGATCATCGAGGGCAACCACATCGCGCGCTGCGCCCTGATAAAGACGCTGGAATTCTTCAGCAGTAATAGCAAGGGAGATCACAACCTGTTTCATTGCCTTTATCCAAACCCAAAGCGGTTATGATAAGCCACTTTTCATCTGGGAGAAAAAAGCAATGCAGCAGAGAATGCTCAACCGCGCACACGGCTTCAGTTTCAGCAAGGCGGACACAACCGCAGATAAAGCAAATCCGCCCCTCGCATAGGCAATTTTCCGCGCAGGTCACTTTTCGGAAGCGCCCTGACCCTCTGGGGCGATTAACTCCATATGCCGACTGGCTTGAACCAGATCCAGAAGATCGCGCAGCGCCACAGAAAAAATGGCAAAGTCAGCGGTGCGCGCGGATTGCAGCTCGTTCACCATGAGATTCCAGCGGCTAATCAGTAGGCTCTGGGCGTGCGCCCAGCGCTCCAGCAATTGCGTAGAATCGCACTCTGAACCTAAGTACTTGGCCAGCGCCAGCGTCAAATTATGCAGCTGGGACTCCAGGTCGCTTAAAAAAGTCTCGCGTGCCATAGCCTGCCAGTTATTTTCAACCACCAGATTGGAAATTTGACTGTAGAACCAAGGCAGATTCAGATAGTTGCCGAGGGAGAAATACAGCTGCGCAATTTGTTCCAGCGGCACATCCACCAGGCGCGCCGCCTCTACCACACTCAACCCGGAGTAAAGGTCTGAAGGCGCTGTGGCTATATAAATAAGATGCTCTGGCAGCCCCTGCGCCTGATACCCGGCAATAAGGTTTTGTCGCGCTGCGACCTGCGATTCATCCAGCAAGCGCGGAAAGTTTTGCTCGATATTGTGAATGGCTTGCGAGAAATAGTGAATTTCCGTTTCAGGTTGTAACTGCCCGCGGCGATTGCGTAAAAACCAGCGGGTCGCGCGGCGAATTTTGCGCATCAGCGCCTGGATAATCTCCAAAGTCTGTTGATAGCTTAACGTGCCCTGCGCGGCTAATAATTCACGGTAAAATAAATCCAGCTGATAAATATCGCGCGCAATGATGTAAGCCTTGGCCACATCACCCACCGCTGCGCCGGTGGACTCCATGAGGCGCTGGGCAAAGGTAATGCCCATAGTGTTGATCATATCGTTGGCCACCTGGGTGGCAACTATTTCCCGCGCGAGGCGGTGACGCTTCATGGCTTCGCCAAAGCGCTGCTGAATTTGCGGAGGAAAAGCGCGGGCGAGAAAGCGCGCGATGTATTCGTCCTCGGCAATAGTGGTTTTGGTTAAATCCTCTTTTAACACCGCCTTGGCATAGGAAATTAACACTGCCAGTTCCGGGCGGGTTAGCCCCTTGCCTTTGCTCTGCCGCTCCAGCAGCAAGTCATCTTCTGGCAAAAATTCCAGCGCGCGACTTAAGCGCCCCTGGGCCTGCAGCCAATGCATAAAGCGGCGGTATTCCGAGCTGCGCGCCAACGCTTCGACCTGAGCGATGCTGATCGCCAGGGTTTGCTTGCGATTGTTGCTCAGCACCAGACGCGCTACATCTTCAGTCATGTCCAATAGCAATTGATTGCGCTGCTTGGTGGTGAGGTCGCCCTGCTCCACCAAATCATTTAGTAGAATTTTTGCGTTAACTTCGTGGTCTGAGCAATCCACGCCGCCGGCATTATCGATAAAGTCGGTATTGCATGCGCCACCGTGTAAGGCGTATTCAATACGTCCGCGCTGAGTCATCCCCAGGTTGCCACCTTCACCAAACACTTTGGTGCGCAGCTCACAGCCATTAATACGCAGGCTGTCATTGGCCTTATCGCCCACCTCGGCATGGGTTTCTGCAGAGGATTTAACATAGGTGCCAATGCCGCCGTTCCAAATTAAATCCACCGGAGCTTTGAGCAGCGCGCGAATTAAATCCGCCGGGGTAAGATGGCTGGCATCTATGGCAAAGCGTTCGCGCATGGCAGGGGTAATGGCAATGGATTTAGCCGCGCGCAGAAAAACCCCACCACCATCACTGATGAGGCTTTTGTCGTAATCGGCCCAAGTGCTTTTGGGCAGCGCAAATAAGCGCTGGCGCTCTTTAAAACTGAGCGCCGCACTGGGCGATGGATCGATAAAAATATGCTGGTGATTAAACGCCGCCACCAACAAAATAGTCTCGGACAGCAACATGCCATTGCCAAATACATCGCCTGCCATATCGCCGATACCAATCACCGTCACCGGGTCTGCCTGAACATTTACTCCCAGTTCACTAAAGTGACGCTGCACCGAAATCCAGGCACCGCGCGCGGTAATACCCATGGCTTTATGATCGTAACCCTGGCTGCCACCTGAGGCAAAGGCATCGCCCAACCAATGCTGGTACTCATAGGAAATTTTGTTGGCGATATCGGAAAAACTGGCTGTGCCTTTGTCGGCGGCCACCACTAGATAGGGGTCATCCTGGTCATAGCGCTGCACTTGCGCCGGTGCCACAACTTCGCCGCCAACATAATTGTCAGTAATGTCGAGCATGCCGCGAATCATAGTTTGATAACAGGCTATGGCCTCGGCCTGTTGTGCATCCCGGTCGCCCTGGGGCATTTTTTTACACACAAAACCGCCCTTGGCGCCGCTGGGCACTATCACCGCATTTTTTACCTGCTGGGCTTTTACCAACCCCAGCACTTCGGTGCGATAATCCTGCAACCTGTCAGACCAGCGCAACCCGCCGCGCGCCACCTTACTGGTGCGCAGATGCACGGCCTCCATACGCGGGGAAAAAACAAAAATTTCAAACTTGGGCCTGGGTTCGGGAATATCCGCTATCTGGCGCGGGCTGAATTTGAACGATATATAGGCCTTGGCTTTGCCCTCGCTATCCGGTTGAAAATAATTGGTGCGCAGGGTGTTTTCCATCAGTTGCAGGTAGCGCCTGAGTATGCGGTCTTCGTTAAGATTTTCGACCTTGTCGAGGTCCTGCAAAATTTCCTGATAGCGCTTTTCCAGTTCCTGCGCGCGCGCGCCCAGGCTGTCGTTGGAGCTTGATTCATCTGGCTTGAAGCGCGCGACAAAATAAGCCACCAATTTTCGGCAAATCGCAAATTGATTTTCCAGTGCTGCTGCTATGTAGGAAAGCGCAAAGGGAAACAGGGTTTGGTGCATATAGCTGGCGTAGGCGCGCAACAGCGAGACTTCACGCCAGTGAAGTTGCGCCAGGGGGATAAGTTTATTAAAACTGTCGTTGTCGGCATCGCCCTGCCAAATCGCAGCGAAGGCCTGTGTTATCTGCGACCTTGCCGCTGCCAGGTCGATGCTTGCCGGTGCCTGCAAGCGAAACTCATGCAACCAGGTAACACCCGCCGCGGCCGACGCCGGC
>CBINKF010000152.1:0-6957 GCA_966251115.1 uncultured Cellvibrio sp. | reverse complement strand
GCTGTCCGATCATCGCGCGCACATTGTCGCGACTAAAAGCCATGCCACCTTTGCAGTAGGCCTCACGCCGCTTCTTTTGTAGATAGTCGTACACAGGGTTGATATGGGGCCGGTACATGCCATCGTAGTTTACATACTGGCCGAGCATGGCACTGCCTATATCCAGGGTGGTGAAATGCAAACTCAACAATAAAGCCCCCTGGCCGTCTCGCTGCGCCTGCTCAACATGCTCCAGACCGCTGATACTAAATAAGCGGCGCAGGCGCCACTTGGGCCAAAACCAGGCAATGCCTGTTTCAAACATGGCCATGGCGGTAGAAATCAGGTTTTCATCCAGCAGTTTTTCGCGCTCGCTTTCACTCATTTCGGGGAAGCAGAGCTGCAGGTTGGTGCGCGCCTGGTGCACGCGCTTTTTATTGCGGCGCAGCTTGGGCCCCAGCCAGCGCGCCATGGCCAACTGCCAGGAATAGGGAAGCTGAACCAATAAAAACCACAAACCGGCTCCAATCCAGGAGGGCCAGTGGCGAGGAGCTAACAGGGCTTTGGAAAAATGGGGCGAACTCATAACCACTCTAATCACGACAGACGAGCCCGCCATTATAAGTGCCCGAGGCCTGGCGGCCTACGGGCAATTTGCATCGAGCGGACTTACTTCCGGAGGTTTCTGAAGCTGTCGCGCTTAAAAGCTGTAAACCAGGTTCACAAAAGTAGTGGTGTCGGTTGGCTCTTTCCCCTCTGCCACCTTACTGTCGTTGGCGATGTTAAAACCAACCTTCATTTTCATGGCGTGATTGATGCTGGCGGAGAGCGAGGTTTCGCTGATAGTGCGAGTGTTATCCGCAGCGGCTTCCACACTCAGGGTTTGTTTAAACTCGGCGCTGTCACTCACTTTCCACACCAGCTCGGAGGCGGCGCGCAGCATGGCACCGGATTCGGTCATATAGATATCGGAGCCATCTTCAATGGGTTTTTTACCCTCAAAATAACCGGGACCCGCTTCAGCAAACCACTGCACACTGGGGGAGGAATAGATCCAGTCACCATAACCCAGCGCAACCGTGGTGTAGGTCTTGTAGGCACCAAATTTGTCATTGGTATAAGAGGCATAACCAAACAGATAGGACTTCTCCACTCCAATCAAATAAGCCGACTTAAGCGAGCCGAAATACTTCTCGGCGGTGGTCTCTTTGGATTTAACACCAGCGTCGTCCTCCACCTGATCCTCTTTGTAAAGACCGCTGACTATATACTGGTTTTCCCACTTTTCCAGCTTTTGCTTGGCATCCAGCTTGCCCTGAAAGCTGGAGGTTTCGGTGTTGCCCGAGGTATTGATAATGCCCAGGTCCACTTCCACGTCCCAGGGGCGGGGAGCGTCTTCGGCCTGGGCCAGGAGTGGCAGTGCGGCGACAGCCAGCAGCGAGAGAGGGGTCTTCAACATGGTTACTTCCTTCATTTTGGCGTTTTACAAGGCCGAACCTTAACGGGTTAGCCCCGCAATGGCAAACAGGAAGCGTTATAGGTCATTGAATTTTAACAATTTAGCCTAAATTTTGTGGCTAATAGCGCCAGCCGCGAAGGGCTGGCGTAAGGGGAAGGCTCAATCGCGCAACAGGCAATTGAGTTCGTCGACGACTTCAGCCCAATCAGAGCTGGATTCGCGCGCCTGGCGGAGGAAGGCCGCTTGCTCAGCGGTCCAAAAAGTAGCGCTGGCCAGGGGTTCGGCCTGCGGAAGAGGACGATGCTTGTCGATAAAAGCATCTATGGCTTCGGGAGAGTTGGGTAGACCTAATTTGCTAAACAGATCTTTAAGCGTGTAAAACATGCTGCCCTCCTAGTCCCAGCGCTGGTTGCGAAGCGCTGCTGACGTTACCGGACGTATCCGGCGCCCTCTCCTGCAAATATCGCCTGCAGGATTCGCCTACTATAGGGCCAGCTTGGGCGTTTGGATACTCCCCTATCGGCCTTCCCAATCTGCCATTAACTGTTTTAAACGTTCATCTTTTTGCTGCCAGAGCTCATTTACCCACTGCTGAAAGCCGCTGCGAAAGGCTTCATCGTCGATATAATTACCCAGTCGCTCCGCCGCGATGGGCAGCGTACGCAGATGCACCTTCACGGTTTTAACCTTGCCACAGGCATAATCCCAATAGGTGGGAATTCCCTCGGGGTAGCAAATGGTCACATCCAAAAGCTGGTGCAACTGGCCATTCATCGCCGACAGGGTAAACGCCATGCCGCCCGCCTTGGGTGGTAAAAGGTATTGATAAGGGGATTGGCTGGCCTGGTGTTTGGCGGGGGTAAAACGAGTGCCCTCCAGGAAATTGATAATGGTGACCGGATGTTCGCGGAAGCGATCGCAAAAGCGCCGGGTCTCTTCCATATCCCGCCCCTTAAGTGCTGGATTGCGCGCCAGTTGCGACTTGCTTAAGCGGCGCATACTGGGGAAATCCAGCCCCCAAAGCGCCAGCCCCAGAACCGGCACCCACAGCAGGCTGCGCTTGAAAAAGAACTTTACCCCGGGGATATCCGTGCCATAGACGCGCACCAGCATAAGGATATCCACCCAGGATTGGTGGTTGGCGATCAGCATGTACCACTCTTCGCGGCTGAGCTGTACCTGGCCTTCAATTTCCAGCCGGGCGGGCAGAAACAAGCGCTGCTGGATATTGTTGACCCTAATCCAGGTGTTGGCACAGGCATCCAGCAATGGATTGAGCAGTGCCCAGCAGGGTTTTACCGGAAGCAGGAGTTTAATCAGGGCAAATATAACGATGGGGATGGTCACCATAATGATGGTGAGGGAGAAAATTGCCGTGACAAAAGCACCGCGTAAATGTCGCAATACAAACATGGGTAACCTATTAACTAAAGCAGTGGCTGTGAACTCAACAGCGGTTAGTCAGTCAGAAAAGGATAGCTCTCTAGTTTGGCACCAAAGTCTACTTAAGGAAAATCCCATGAAAACTTTTTGGCGCGAGTACAAAACCACTCTGCTGTTTATTTTATTAATGTGCCTGTTCCGCAGCGCCCTGGCGGATTGGAACCATGTGCCCACCGGCTCCATGAAACCCAGTATTCTTGAGGGCGACCAGATAGGCATAAATAAAATAGCCTATGACCTGCGCCTGCCTTTCACCCATATCTCGCTCATCCATTTGGCCGACCCAGAGCGCGGCGATGTGGTGGTTTTTGACTCCAAAGCTGCCGACAAACGCCTGGTAAAACGTGTGATTGGCCTGCCCGGCGATACCATTGCCATGCGCGACGACCATTTGATTATTAACGGTCAGCCACTTGCCTACTCAGCCACTAGCGATGGCGATTGGCTGGAGCAACTGCCGGGCAAAATCCACAAAGTCCGCCTGCAACTGCCTGCGGGCAGCTACGCCAACTTTGGCCCGCTCACTGTGCCCGCCGGACACTACTTAATGCTGGGCGACAACCGCGACAACAGCGCCGATTCGCGCGTGATAGGCTTTGTGCCGCGCAGCGAAATTGTGGGGCGTTCGCGCAGCGTGGTATTTTCACTCAATTACAACAACCACTTTTTACCGCGCAGCCAGCGCTTTTTTCACGAGTTGAAGTAGCCGTTTATCGCGCGAGTAAAAGCGCGCGCACATCCTGCCAATTATTCACCCGCCGCGGCGCCTGCTCATGGATATTGTGCGGCGCCGTGAATAACACCCCTTGCCCCACAAAACCATCAAAATGACGCGAGCTGTCGTCTATCAGGTAATCTGCCTGCACTACTTTTTTCGCGCCGCAAAAAATAAAATTCATCGGCGATAAAAACGGCAGATGCTCGCGCAGCCAGGCGAATTTGGGCGCGAAGGACGTTGGGTGCTCCATGGCCGCTGTGGCTATGACTATATCGAAACGCTCGTGCAGTTCGCGGATAACCTCAAGCGCGTGCTCAAACGGAATCAGGCCCTCAAAAAAAGCCGGATCATCCGGGTATTCGCGCACCCTCAGGCGATGCTCCGCCGGTACGCGGTCATAAATTTTTATGCCTTGCAGATCATCCTTGGTTAGCGACTGGGCAAATTCCTGGTTGTACCAATCCAAATGGCGACTCAAGGTGTCGCAGATGGTTTCATCCATATCTATCGCAATACGTTGGCGCATAACACTTCCCACTGTTGGCTGACAAAAAACCAAAAAGGCCCCACCGCACGCGGAAGGGCCTTTTTAAATGCGTAAACTTCCGCGCTCAATTAAAACGCTTTTACCTGCGGGCTGGTCTCCGCATCGTAATCCACGCTCGCCTTGCCAAAGCCAAAGAGGCTGAGGAATTCGTCGCGATAGCCTTGGTGATCGGTAATCTCAAACAGATTTTCCTCGGTCACCTGTGGCCAAATGGCCTCCACCTTTTCCTGTACCGAGCGGTCCAGTTCCAGCTCGTCGACACGGAAGCGACCATCGGCATCCAGGCGCGGGCTGTCGCTGTAAATGCACTCTTTAAACAGGCGCTGGATCTGCTCGATACAACCCTCGTGAGTGCCACTTTCTTTCATCACCTTAAACAGGATCGACAGGTACAAAGGCATTACCGGAATGGCCGAGCTGGCCTGAGTCACTACCGCTTTAAGTACCGCAACGCGGGCGGTGCCGTTGTATTTGTCAGTGAGGGATTTAGCCGCGCGGTCCAGATCTTCTTTGGCTTTACCGATAGTGGCTTTGCCGTAGATGGGCCAGGTCAGCTTGTCGCCCAGGTAGGTGTAGGCAACGGTTTTAAAACCATCTTCCAACAGATCGGCTGCTTTCAGGGCTTCAATCCACAACTCCCAATCTTCACCGCCCATCACTTTGACGGTGTTGGCGATTTCTTCATCATTGGCCGGCTCAATGGTCACTTCACCAATTTTCAGGGTGTCGGTGTTGAGGTTCTTGGCGGTGTAAGCCTGGCCAATAGGTTTGAGTACAGAGGAGTAGACTTCGCCAGTTTTGGGGTCGGTACGGCGCGGTGCCGCCAGGCTGTAAACCACCAGGTCCACCTTGCCCATTTCCTCTTTCAACTTGGCAATCACCTCCGCTTTACAAGCGTCGGAGAAGGCATCGCCATTGAGGGTTTTAGCATACAAACCAGCGCCTTCGGCAGCCTCGTGAAAAGCGGCAGTATTGTAGTAACCGGCGGTGCCGGTTTTGGTTTCGCTCGGTTCTTTTTCAAAGCACACACCCAGGGTGGCAGCGCCAGAGCCAAAGGCGGCAGTGATGCGTGACGCCAGGCCGTAACCTGTGGAGCAACCCAGTACCAACACCTTTTTAGGGCCGCCTGCAACAGCACCTTTTGCCCGGGTATAGGCGATTTGTTCCTGTACATTGGCGGCACAGCCTTGTGGGTGCGCATTGGTGCAAATAAAACCGCGTACTTTAGGTTTGATAATCATGGGGCTACCTTGTAGTGAATAGCTGCAACGGCCTGGTTGGAGCTTGTTTAGGTTTAACTACATATTCGCGAAGGGGCCAAAATAGGTCGCATCACGAAAAGGCGGCCATTATAGTGCGGGAGTTCAGAGAAAGCAGCGTTTTGGCTATTTGTTGAACAACCTGAGACTTTAAGGAGAAAACTATGCTTTACCCCATGTTCGTATTGGTGCTGTTTACCCTGGCAGTTGCCGGTTATTTGCTCAGCTTAAGGATAAAGGCGGTTAAATCTGGCCAGCTTCGCCTAAGCTATTTTCGCACTTATAGGACGGCGCCAAAGTCTGGGACAGCGCCACAATCCAGAACAGCACCACAATCCAGAACAGCGCCACAGCAAGGCCAAAGCGCACCCGAGCTGGTTAACGGCGCTCAGGAGCCAGATCAGATGATTCAAGCGTCACGCAACTACGCCAACCTGCTTGAGATGCCCGTCTTATTTTATGCGGCTGGTTGCGCCAGTTTGGCTCTGGGTATTGAAACAACCGCTATGCTGATACTCGCCTGGTTATATGTCGCTGCACGTATTGCCCATAGTTATGTACACCTGACCTTTAACAATGTTGTGACCAGGCTCCAGGTATTTCTATTTTCCACTCTCTGCCTGCTGGCCATTTGGGTTCTGTTAATTCTGGCGCAGTTAAAAAGGTAGGGTGTTTTCATCCCAGGAGTATCCCTATGCGTCAATCTATCTACAAAATCCTGATTGCTACTGGCCTGCTTGGTTTAACCCAGCTGAGCCATGCCGGTGATATCGGGGTCAAGGTTATCCTCGAGGGGGAAGTTCAACCCGGTGTTTATGGACGCGTAGAAATCGGCAAGGATTCCCACCCGGACCTGGTCTACACCCAGCCGCGCGTCATAGTCGTGGACAGGCACCGCGAAGAGCGCCCCATCTACCTGCATGTTCCCCCCGGCCATGCCAAACACTGGGATAAACACTGCGCGGAATACCATGCCTGCGACAGACGCGTTTATTTCGTGCGCTCTGCCGAATACAGCGAAGACTACCAGCGCGAGCACCACCACGAAAATGATCGGGGACATGATCACGGTAAGGGTAAGGGCAAGGACCACCATTAATTAGCCATCGAACTTTGCTCCCCCCCAAGGTCAGCGCTGCTGGCCTTTCGTTTCTTTACACTGCAACAACCTCAGCA
The DNA here is from genome assembly GCA_966251115.1 of uncultured Cellvibrio sp. GTDB lineage: Bacteria > Pseudomonadota > Gammaproteobacteria > Pseudomonadales > Cellvibrionaceae > Cellvibrio. Next base: position 376 of record CBINKF010000152.1, on the reverse strand, counting down.
GCGGCCAGATCAAGTAAACTAGCGCGCGTTCGCTCTGCCTAATAACACCAAACAACGACACAATATCAACCAAAACCAATCTGACTAAAACCAAGACAACACAATCCCAACCCAAAAGCCCTGCAAAACCCAGGTCTTTTTGTATAAAAGCCTTAAGAAAAAGGGAACCCAGATGATTACCCACGAACCCAATCCCGTTTACGTCGCCAGCCCTGAACGTTACACCACCATGCAATACCAGCGCTGCGGCCGCAGCGGCCTGCGCCTGCCCAAGTTGTCCCTCGGCCTTTGGCAAAACTTTGGCGCGGTGGACCCGCAATCCAACGGTCGCGCCATGCTGCACCGCGCCTTTGATCTGGGGATTACCCACTTCGAC